>LGGY01000142.1 GCA_001509335.1 Fidelibacterota bacterium 46_43 | reverse complement strand
CATAGGGACTCGGGGGGACCGTTTATCCATTTGGCAGGCGAATCACATCAAGCAATTGTTAAAGCATCATTATCCGGACATGAATATCCGGATGAAGATTATCAAGACCCGTGGAGATCAGTTAAGTGAATATCCTTTATCCAATCTTGATCGCAAAGGACTATTTACGGCCGAGCTTGAGCATCAGCTATTGAATAATCAGATTCAGATGGCTGTGCACAACGCGCTGAACATCGACATTTCGCTGGCACCCGGGCTTACTCTGGCCGGATATCCCAAACGCCAGTCCGCCGAAGAAGCTTTTGTCAGCTACAAATGGGCTGAGCTGGATGAGCTTCCTCCCTCCCCGGTTATTGCCACAAGCAATATTCTCCGTCGTATTCAATTCCATCAAAAATATCCCAAGACCCGTTTTGTCGGGTTGCAGGGACATTTCAACTCCCGGATTTTCAAATTAAAAAACCAGAAATGGGACGGATTGATTACGGAGTATGCAAATGTTGAACGGACATCCGTTCAGAAAGTTCATGTGATTACCTTTGATGTGGAATCCTTCGTTCCTTCGATAGGTCAGGGAGCCATTGGCATTGAGATCTCCACCTATAATGACGAAATCCGTGAGTTACTGGAACCGATCCTCGATAAAGAGACCAATATCTGCGTAAGCCTGGAGCGAAAAATTTATCGGGATTTGTTTCGTTTGAATGACCGGCTGATTATCGGAGCCAATGTCCGCATGGAAGATAATACCATAAAAATAGTGGTTTTTGTTGCTTCTCCCGAGGGGAAGCCTTCCCTGAAAAAAACAAAAAAAGGAAAACCGGAAGAAGCAGATAAACTGATCACCGCTCTGGTGGACGCATTTAAAGCGGAAAATGTTGCAGACTGGTAACTTATTTTAAAAACTAAAGTATACAAAAAAGGGCTTCATGTGAAGCCCTTTTTCTTGGTCATGACTAGTGTAAACCGTTAGAAAGGAAGAACCTTCGGCAGTGTATATTCCACACCCAGGCGGACATCCAGCCATTCCATGGTGCCATCGGCATTTTTGGAAGGGCCGGTCAGAATTTCATGACCACCCAGTTTTAAAACAACTCCCAGATTTTGAATGACATCATTCAGATCATATCCTGCCACCACGGCGCCATTGATACCGACACCCGCATAGCTGTCTGTCCGGGTTAAAAAGTAACCACCAATACCCAGTTCAACAGCCAGTTTCATGTTGGCAGGCATAAATTTGGACATATCCAAACCGCCATAGGGGGCTACTACGATACCACTCAGGTCATCGCCCACATCTGCTTCAGACATAAAATAACCCAGGTTCAGACCGGCATAGACACACAGATCCTGAATATTCGCCAGTTTGGGGACCTGAACATTCAAAGAAACAGGTATTCCCATTCCAAAGATATCTTTAATATTCTGACCAGCCGGAATCATAACTCCACCATTCAACCCCAGAACAAGGTCATGGCCCATTTTGACCTCGACCTCTTCTTCAACCGCTTCCACAACCTCTTCTACATCTTCAGCAACCAAATCCTGTGCTGACAGCAGCGTAAAGGATGCCAGAAGTACGCCAAGAAAAACTACAAGCATTCGTTTCATTTTATATACACCTCCATCTTTGAGTTACTGTTTTTCATGATTTTTTGCCATGATTTATAGAAACATATTGAATATTAAGAGTTCAGTCAACAGAAATTTTATATTTATGCTTCTTTTTTCCATCTTTTCTGTTATTCAGATCAAATCAGAGAGTCATCTCGCACATGAATGTCCGGGCAGACATCTTTTCACAGGAAAAAACAACCTGCGTGATTTTACTAATTTTGGCTTCATCAGCACCCGGTTTTGCCAGTGCGGTAAATTTGTTTTTCAGATCCTCTACTGTCATGGGTTCCCGGGGATCCCCCTTGGGATACTCCAGGTATTGTTCAAAAACACGTCCGTCTTTCAAAGTAATCTTCACTTTAGAGGGTTGTTTCGCCGGAAAC
The DNA here is from genome assembly GCA_001509335.1 of Fidelibacterota bacterium 46_43. Lineage (GTDB taxonomy): Bacteria > Fidelibacterota > Fidelibacteria > Fidelibacterales > Fidelibacteraceae > Fidelibacter. Next base: position 15,605 of record LGGY01000142.1, on the reverse strand, counting down.
ATCTTTTCAAACTCAACCGAGGCTTCCCCTTTGATTTTGTCAATGACTTCCCACAGTCGGGGATCTTTCAATTTTTCATCGGAAAAACTCTCAGTTGTGATTTGCTTATCGATTAAAGCCCTGGCGATACAGTACGGCAGGCTGTGATCCGCCGTCTCTCGGCTTTCAGGCCTGTATTTATGGGGATCGAATAAGATATCACAAGCCCGGGCAATGGTCGTGATCACCACTTCACTGATTTGATCATACGAAATGTCATTTTCGGTGACAATCTTAATCGCAGCAGACAGGTGGGTATGGGTAAGTGCTTCGGTGGGAAAAGCTTTCATACTGCATTCCATGATCCGGTAAGACTCTCCAAGCCCTTCGGTTAGTACGGCATCATCCCAGTCCGGTCCATACACATCCTGAAACCCTTCCTTGCCTTCAAAAATTGCTTCAGTCCCTGTGTACCCTTTTTGAGCCATCAGAGCAGCAAAGACACCCGATTGTACAGCCATCGGGTCCACTGTATTTTTCATCATCGTCAGTTTACCCGCTGTTGGACATCCGATGGTATGGTTATGGCATCCGTTGATCCCTATGGCGTAAACCATTTGATCTTCGGTAAGCCCCAAAATTTTTCCTGCCACAATGGGAGATACAAGCTGAGTCAGTGTGGCATGATGCCATTTCCGTTCACGAATCCCCGGTTTGGCCCATTCACACAAACGTTGTTCAAATTCATAGGCCAGTACGATGGCCACAATAACATCCTTCATGGAGGCATTTTCCTTTTCCGCCAGTGCCAGGGCTGCGGGGATCAGATCTGACGGATGGGACGGATCCTCCTTCCAATAAATATCATTGAAATCCAGAGCCCGGATCATGAGTGAGTTGAGAAGGGTGCTGTTGACTGCCGGAAACTTATCTCCAAAACCCAACACCGTCGATTCCGGTTCTCCCTTCATTTCAAGAAAAAGATTCCGTATGATATTCACGTCAGGTGTTTTCATGCTTCCCAGTGCACATCCCACGGAGTCATAGATAAAACGTTTGGCCTGCCCGACAACTTCTTCCGGAAGGTCTTCATACGAAAGGTTTACGGCGAATCGTGCAATCCTGCGACTGATTACGTCGGTCATAGATAATACTCCCTTTTTTCAAAATTAATGTTTCTGTAAAAAATCCAATGTCCCATATCGTTCGATCATACCCGAAGGCAAAGGATATGCTTCAATTGCCTGATCCCGTTTGAGAACATCTGCACCAGGCCGAGTTGTATACAACGGGGATGCCGGCAGATTTTCTGTCAGAATTTTCTCAAGTGAACCGGTATCACCGCCTACAACCACCACAACCATCCGGTGGAGATCGATGGCATTCTTTATCATGTCCTGTCCTGTTTGATAATCCGTGGAATCCAGCCCTTGCCGGGCTGAAGCCGGAAAATCTTCAAGCCCATAGTAGGCATAATCCTGGGAAAAACTCAGGAAATCCGCCTGGTTTCGGGCATACAGGTTGATGTACGATATAAGGAAATCTTTCGTCTGAACATACGAAAGGCTGTCCAAACCATTTTTTCGGAAGTTTTCAAGGTCATGGAAAACCAGTCGGAGTGCAAAAGGGACATTCTGATTTTTCAGGGGACGAATCCAGATACTGAAGTACTGGTACAGGCGGGGATGCCCCGGCTGGGGAAACACAGAGTAGTGATTTTGCACAAAGTGCTCACCATAGGCATAATCCCCGTAGTTAAATCCCCGTTTCACACGGAGTTCTTTCATCAGGTGACCGTAAAAGGTCCTGTGTTCTCCCAGATAGGAACTAAATATCCAGGAAGGATAAAACTCCCTGTCGGACCGGTTAAAGGGCAGGTGCCATCCAAGGCAAACGGCCGATACATCCGATCCGTTATCGATCAGAATATAGTGAATCGTATCCGGAAGGTCTGGCTGGGGTAATTCAGGGAACGAAGGATGTGATCTGGGATGAAATTCCGAAAGGATTTCAATCAGTCTGTCCTGCTGATCCGGGCTGACCGGCCCTGAAACGGCAATATGCATATTGTTTACGGAAAACGATTGTTCCCACCACGCTTTTAAATCCTCACCGGACAATTTCTTCAGAGTGTAAGGATACCCGGCAGGTAAACCGGCATACGGATGCCCGCTGAAAAGTTTTTCTACCAGCACATCCCTGGAAAAATCCTCGCTGCGGTACAATATTTTATTCTCCAGTCTCTCTTTTTCTTGCCGGATGAGAAGGTCCACCTCATGTTCCGCAAAGGCCGGATGACAAAACCGTTGTTCAAGCAGTGAAAGCCATGCATCCACGTGATCCTTATGCAAACGGAAAAGAAAGGTTGATACATCGGTATCCACAATGATCTGTTCTGAAATAGCCCGGTCATTTAATTCTTTCAGAATCTCGCTTCTGGGCGTCTGTTTTGTTGAATGCTCCAACACCGACATCATGGTCAGGCGTGAAATGCCCTTTTTATCTTCCGGTTCGATGGCCGAACCCGTATCAAAACGGAGACTGACGGATACAACCGGGCTGCTTTCATGTGGGATATAAGTATACCACGCCGGAATTTCCCGGTCACAGCCGGCAATCAGGATAAGGAATAACCCGGAGATCAGGATTTTTTTCATCGTGCGAGCATCCATAGTTCGGATTGATTCCTCCGTGTCAGATAGTTTTCTTTGCACTGGCGGATATCCAGAATTTCAAGCCGTTCCAGGGCCAGAAAATAGTGGTTTATTTCCTGAGGGTCTCCCTTGATATGGGCATAATCCGCAAGTACTCTCAGGATAGATGAAGGCGAGCTCAATTGCATATGAGTCTTGTAAAACTGACGTTTTTTAAGACTTTCAAGTTCTCCGGCCTTCAGGGTGTACCGGCTGTCTTGTAAAATGCCGAGGACATAATCACCTATAGCTGCCCCCACCCCCTCTTCTGTCAGGACAAGATCCAGTGAAATCCAATAGGGATCAATCGTTAAGGGTACGCTGTAAGTTCCTGATGAAATCCACTTTTTCTCATCGCGGAGTTTAATCATCAGGGGAGAATTGTCCGAAAAATAGTGTTCCGCCAAGATACGGGCTGCGATGTGCCCCAGACGGTCCTGTGCATACCCGGGAATTTTCCAGGCGATTTTCACTCTCGGTGCTGGTATAGATGCATCATAGAGTGTGTCCTGGCAACTGACAGGCTTCAAAGAAGGCCGGATCGTCGGAAGAGGCGCCGGTTCATACGTCCATCCGGAAAAAAGATCCTCGATTTTTGATAACACATCTCCCGGTCTGTCAATTTTTCCTGCAATGAACATAATGGTTTTATCCGGCCGGTATTCCTTTTTGTAGAAATCCCGGATATACTCATAACCATCAGGCATATTCATCACGTCTTCACGGTATCCGATTACTGAATGTTCATAAGTGTGTCCCTGAAACATGCACGCCCGCAGGGCATTGTCCATGCGGTTGGAAGGATATTTTTCAGAAATTCCGAATTCACCGATGACAGCCCCTGTTTCGGCTTTAAAATCCTCCTTCTTCAGGGAGAGTCGCATCAGGCGGTCTGCTTCAAGAGCCAGAACTTCTTGCCAGCCGGCCGGGTCACAACTGACGGTATAACATGTATAATCCATGGATGTAAACGCATTGCTGTCACCCCCGTAACGGTATAAAAGATTCACACGGTCTTCGGTGGAATAATTCTCCGACCCCCGGAACATCATGTGTTCCAGCAGGTGGGCATACCCGGTATATCCATGATCTGTTTCATTCCTTGAGCCGGTCTGGACCAGGGTGGCAAAACTCACCGTTCGGGCATCCCGGATGGGAACTACAACTATCCGCATGTGATTCGGCAACTCTTTTTCATACATAAGATAGGGAAAAAAGGTGGCATTCAACGGAAGGACTGTGAAACAGAGTGCAAAAAGAATTGCGATACTTAGTTTGCGGCGTTTTTTCATCAACATAAAAATACAAGCTGTTGAAATAAAAAGAAAGTTTTTCCGGTTGGAAAATGAGCGATCAGATCCCTTTTTTGGAAAATCCGGGATTGAGTTGCCGGGCAATAATCTGCCGTTTGAGATTTGCAATATTCGCCGTGGGATCCACATTTTTCGGGCACACCGTCTGGCAGTTAAAAAGGGTATGGCACCGGAAAACACCGTGTTCATCACACACCAGGGCCAGCCGTTGTTCATCGGCCTTATCCCGTGAATCCATTAAAAAACGGTTTGTCTTGGCCAGAGCAGCCGGCCCAAGATATTCATCATCATAGCCGTTGACGGCGCAGGAAGCATAACAGGCACCACAGAGAATGCAATCAACAATATAGTCAAGATAAGCACGTTCATCCTGTGTCTGAATCCGTTCCGCCCCTTCATCTGGATCGCCAGGGATCAGATAAGGTTTGATGGCCTTAAGTTTTTCAAAAAAGGGTGTCATATCCACAACAAGGTCCCGAATAATATCCATGTGCGCCATGGGACGAATTGTGATGGAAGCACTTAAATGGCTTATCTGTGTTTCGCAGGCCAGGCGGTATTTTCCATTGATATGCATAGCGCAGGATCCGCAAATCCCTTCCCGGCAGGATGAACGGTAGGCCAGGGAACCGTCCAGATTCTCCTGAACATAGTTCAGAGCCTGCAAAACGGTCATACCCGGCCGGCAGGGAACCTTAAAAGTATCAAATCGGTGTTTTTTATCTGTTTGGGGATTAAAACGGAATACTTTAAATGTTTTTGTTTCAGCCATGCTCATCTCCGGTAAGATCTCTTAATAATGACGTTTTTTTGCCTTATACAGGGACAGGTCCACGGAGGTATAGCCAAGGTGGATCGTACCATCTTTCCACTTTGCCACGGTATGTTTCATCCAGTTTTTATCATCTCGCATGGGATAATCGGTCCGGAACTGTGCGCCGCGGCTTTCCTGACGGTTGATGGCGCCACGAAGAATCACTTCCGCCAGATCCAGGCTTCCTTTAAGCTGTATGGCCCATAATAAATCGAAATTTGCAATCCGGCCGCTGCTGTTCAACCCGATATGTTCATATCTTTCCTTGAGCTCTTTTACTTTTTCCAGTGACACATTCATAGTTCGGGCTTCACGAAAAATTCCGGCACCCAAATCCATGGCATTACCCAGTTCGTGCTTGATAGCAGAATGGTTCTCTTTTCCTTTGGATTCCAGCAGACGGATTATTTTATCTTCTTCTTCTTTGAGGATTTGATTTAAAAAACTCACGGGGACATCGGTTCCTCCCCCCTCCTTGAAATATGCGGAAGCATACTCGCCGGCAATTTTCCCGAATACAACCGTTTCCAGGAGTGAATTTCCTCCCAGTCGGTTAGATCCGTGGACGCTCACACAGGCACATTCACCGGCAGCAAAAAATCCCTTTACTTTTGATTCAGTATTCAGATTCACATCCAGTCCGCCCATGGTATAATGTTGTCCCGGTGCAACAGGAATGGGCTGGTCGATGGGATCCACACCGGCAAAATGGATGGCATGCATCCGGATACTCGGAAGCCTTTCAAGAATTTTCTTTTTCCCCAGGTGGCGGAGATCCAGGTGGATATATTTTCCTTCCACACCTCGGCCGGCCAGAATTTCCCGTTGCATGTTCCGGGCGACAATATCCCGGGGGGCCATCTCCATGGCTTTTGCCGAATCTTCATAATTTGCCAGAAATCGCTCTTGTCTATTATTCAGGAGGAAGCCTCCCTCACCCCGGGCACCTTCTGTGATAAGCACATTATTCGTGTAGAGTTCGGTAGGATGGAACTGAATAAATTCCATATCTTTCAGGGGAACCCCCTCATAAAAGGGGACACACATTCCCCAGCCGGTATTGATGTACGCATTGCTGGTCCGGCCGAAAACCCGGCCAGAACCGCCTGTCGCCCAGATCACGGCCTGGCCGGCAAAGATTTCAAGTTCACCGGTATTGATATTCAGGGCAATCACACCCTTTGCGGTACCCTTATACACGATCAAACGGGTAACAAACCATTCATCAAAAATCTGCATATCCGCCCGTTCACTGGCGGCTTCAAATTTCAAGGCCTGTTCATAAAGGGTATGAAGCAGAACATGACCGGTTTTATCTGTCGCGTAACAGGTTCGGGGAAAACCCGCACCCCCGAAAGGCCTTTGGGCGATACGCCCGTCTTCCGTCCGGCTGAATGGGGCCCCCCAGTGTTCCAGTTCGTAAATCCGTTCAATACCTTCCGTGGTCATCTTTAACACAGCTTTCTGATCGGCCAGATAATCACTGCCTTTAATGGTGTCGAAAGCATGGAGTTCAGGACTGTCAAACTTACCACGGGGATGGTTCCTCAGAGCGGCATTGATACCTCCCTGGGCAGCCACGCTATGGGAGCGGGCAGGGTGGACTTTAGTAACTACGGCGACTTTTACATTATGACGGTTCAATTCCAAAGCTGCCCGCAATCCTGCCAATCCGGCTCCAACCACAATCACATCCGATGTAATCATAACTCAGCTTCCTCCAAACAGGACTTTTAATTCGGGAATAAAGCGTAACAGGGAGGCCAATGCAATCAAACCACTTAAAATAAAGACCCAGAGGATAAGCACTTTTTGTTTATGGGAAAAACGAAGAAAATCTGTCACCGTAATACGGATTCCATTAAACATGTGCCATAAAACAGCCAGAAGAAGGAAATATTCCAGCACATGTCCGAACGGTGTATTGTATCCTTTCATCATCTGATTGAAAGAATCACCGCCTCCAAGGGAGTGTCCCACACTGTATATATGCAAAACAATATACAAAACCAGAGCCAGCCCAGTCACCCGGTGAAAGATAAAGGCAAGCATCCCCCAGTTGAAATTCAGCATCCACTCTTTCAGAAAACCCGGTTTCCGGTTGGACATCATACACCTCCCTGCCGTGTAAAGGGCAAGAGAGCCAATATGCCATATATCACGACGAGGGCACCCACAATGGTTAATGTCCAGGCAATGATTTTTTGAAAGACAGGCCGGGGATTATAATCGTTGATCACATTGTATAAACCGTTAAATGCATGGTATATGACGGCTATCAGCAGTACAACATCAAAAAAGACCCATCCGGGTGATAAGAGCCTGTCCTGCACTTTTTCAAACGTTACCGGTCTTTCAATGGCAAAATGCAGAACCCAGAAATGTACAAAGAGTCCCACCACCAGAATCATGGCGGTAATTCTTTGCATATACCAGTGAAAAGCCGGGCTGATGTTTCGAATGAGTTTCCCCACGTTTTTTCCCTCTTTGAGAACCGGTTCCAACTTTAATTCGCTGATTATAAAGTACGAAGTTTCCTTTAAAGAATCATAGAAAAGGTTTTAAACATAAAAATTCGGGGACAGAACACGTCATTCAAGGCAGGTAAAATGCACTTATTTTTCGTTTTTCAGCTGCTTCAGGCGATTCAGGAAATCACGGGGTTTTTCAAAGCCCAGTAGCCGGGCATCTCGGACTTCCTCCCCGTCAGGATCCAGGAACACAACGGTGGGAAATCCCTTGATGCCATACATATCAATAAGATCTTCACCACCACGTGTAAGATCCACCTTAATCAAGGTAAAGCCCTTTAACATGTCAACAACTTCCGGATCACGGAACGTTATGGCATCCAGCTCTTTACAGGGTACACAGCTATCGGAATAAAAATCGATCATTACATAGCGGTCTTCTTCATCAGCCTGTTGGAGAACAGCTTTTGAATAGGGTTGCCAATTCAGCATGGTTTGCATATCTGTTTCCGGTTTAATCATCCAGGTCCCGGCGATCACGGCGATCATACTGAGAACCAATTTAATTTTGCGGAATCCGGCAGATGATTCACCGGCGCGGTTAAAAACAGCATAGTAAAGGCCGGCCAGAATCAGGTATCCGGGCAGGAGAACCCTGGAAAAAGGCGGATTGAACAGGGGGTGAATAAACCAGATTGCCATTCCGACCAGAACCAGTCCGAAAAAAATGCGCACGCCGTTCAGCCACTCTCCGGACCTGGGGAGGGCATCCAGTTTAGCAGAAAACATGGCCAGGAAGATATAGGGAATTCCCAATCCAAGAGACATGGTAAAAAAGAGGAGAAATCCTGTCAGCACACTTCCAGAGGCTGCCACATAAGTCAGCAGGCTAATCACAAATGGACCGATACAGGGAGCTGCCACAATGCCCATGGTGAGTCCCATCATCAGAGAACCGGCATATCCGGAGCGGCTTCCACCGCCAAGCTGGGTCAAGGCATAGGGCAGCCTGAATTCATAGAGGCCGAACATGCTCAATGAAAGGGCCAGCATCAGAAGTGCCAGCAAAATCAGGACCAGGGGGCTGGTCATCAGGGAGCCGAACAGACTTCCGGAGAGAGCCGCCACAGTTCCCAGGACCGAGTATGTAACAGCCATTCCCAGCACATAAAGCATCGCCAGTATCAGGACGTTTCCTTTTGCCTTCTGGGACCCAAAATAACTGATTGTCACCGGTATGAGTGGATATACACAAGGAGTCAGGTTTAATGCCAGTCCACCCAAAAACACCAGGATCAAAACCCAGAAAAAATTCCGGTTTGCAAAGGGATTTTCCTCTTCAGGAGCCTGAAAATCACCTGCTGTAACAATTGATTCTGTGTTGGAAGCCTGTTCTTCAGAGTTTTGTACAGGTTCAGGACCTTTAACGGGAGTCTTTTCAACAGACTGGTATTGTAGTGGCTTTCCAGTCTCCTCCAGGGCAGCCGTTGACGGGTTATCCGTCTCCACCGGAACAGAAAAACCTGTTTCCATGGGGATAAGGCACACCTCATTATCACAGCCCTGGTAAGAAAGAGTTCCGCTTAGTGTAGTGCCGGTTGGCACAGGCTTCCTTTGCTTCAGGTGCAAGTCAATGATGACCGTTCCGTCGTAAACAGAGCTTTTTCCTCCCAGGGATTTGAGGTCAACCAGATGGGGTTCAGGATATTGCACCGTTTCTACAGAAAAATACGGATTATCATTTAGGGTGATGCGTGCCGGTATGGAATAATCATCCAACGGATCGTAGCTGTTGATATGCCAGCCCTGTTCAATCACAAAATGAAGCGCGATATGGATTTTCCCATTTTCCTGCTCTGAAAAGACTTCATATTTCTTCAGTCGGACCAGTTCATCCGGAACAGATGCAAACAGCAGTGCAGCCATGAGCAGAAGAGAAAATAATCTGTGAAAGATCCTATTCATGAAAACCTCGTTTTGGATTTTTTGTATGTTTCCGAAAAAAACGTTACAGAAAAAATGGGAGTCTCTTTTTGAGATTCATGTAAAAAGCATGTAGATTTTAAAAAGTTTGAGCCACACATGAAAGGATAGAAGAATGAAAGCTTCAAAAAAGGAAAACCCAAACCTTATACATTTTCTGAACGCATCGCCTACAGCCTCACATGCTGTCAATACATTGAAAACCATGGCAGAGCAAAAAGGGTACCGGGAAATCCGGGAAGATGAGCGCTGGTCTTTGGAACCCGGAGAGGGCTTTTATCTGGTTCGTGAAGATACAGGATTTATTGCAGGTTTATTGGGAAAAAGGGGAGTTGAAAAACAACGATGGAACATCGCCGCAGCCCACACGGATTCCCCGGGATTCAGACTCAAACCCAATGCGGTACATGTCAAACAGGGAACTGTTCTTTTGGGTGCAGAGGTCTACGGCAGTCCTTTATTGGCAAGCTGGACTGACCGGGATTTATCCCTGGCGGGAAGGATTCTTGTGAGGGAGCCATCCGGCAACATTGTCACCCGTTTATGGCAGTGCCCACGACCGGTGCTCCGCATTCCCCAGGCGGCCATTCACCTGAACCGCCAGGTAAATGAGGAGGGACTGAAGCTGAACAGGCAAACACAGCTTGTCCCCTTATTCAGAATGGAAAATCCGGACCGGCCATTTGATCAAGGGGCATTTCTTCGCTGGCTTGGCCGGGAAATCGGAGCAGATCCCCGGTTAATTGTGGATTTTCAGCTTGAATTATATGATACACAACCCGCCGCGTTGGGTGGACCGGAGGAGGAATTTCTCTTATCCGGGAGGATTGACAATCTGACCATGTGTTATGCCGCTGTTCAGGCGCTTCCGGATGCAGGGACGGTTCCGGATTACAATGCTCTTACCGTCTGTTTTGATCATGAAGAAACGGGTTCTAAGACACTCAAGGGCGGAGATTCATTTTTTCTGGGATCCGTCATGGAACGGGTTGGTCTAAGTCAGGGCATGGATCGTGAAATCTTTTTACGCAGCCTTTCAGAATCTGTTCTCTTTTCCGCCGACGGTGTGCATGCCACTCATCCCAATTATTCTGAACTGCATGAACCGGGTCATCCGGTGTACATAAACCGGGGACCCGCATTGAAAGTGAATGCCCAGAACCGTTATGCCACTTCATTGTATACATCCGCCCTTTTCAGAGAAATTGCCCGGAATGCAGGTGTGCCGATTCAAACCTATGTCCACCGTTCCGACCTCCCCTGCGGCTCAACCATCGGTCCTCTCGTTTCTGCCCAGCTTGGTTTGAAAACCCTGGATGCCGGAATCGGCATGTTTTCTATGCATTCTGTCCGGGAAATGGCCGGTATCGAAGATATCCACAATATCACAACAATCTTGTCAAAGTTTCTGATTTACGAAGGATAAACTGAATAGCCCGCTTTTTCATTGTTCTTTTAATCAGAATAATTTAAATTATTTAAGTGGAATAACATCTATATAAAAAGGGGCTTATTATGAAAGGCAGAACTGTTATCATCGCAAGTGTCATCCTGTCTGCACTTTTTGTTTTTGGTTGTTCCGGTCCGAAAAACCTGACAGATGAGGCCGCACATGAAAAAATTGATGCGCTTGCCAGGGATCTCGAACTGGTCAAAAGCAGAGTTGAAGGGCTTGAAACCGGCCCCGGCATGCCTGTTTCCCGAAGTGATCTGGAAACAGTGATCAAAGAGGTCAAAAAACTCAATTCACAAATTGAAGCCTTGAATATCCGTCAGAACTCTCTTGCATCGGAACTGAAACAGCTTAAATCAGGTGAGATGAATTTTCAGCAAAGCACAGCTTTCATCGACAGCATCAATTACAGCATCCTGGAAGATATTCAATACCTGAAAAATAAAATCAGTGAGTTAAATGAAACCTTGAAATCACTTCCTGCCGCCGGTTCTGCAGCTGCAAAAGTACACCCGGGACGACGAACCCCTGAAGCTTTTAAAGAAGAATATATAAAAAGCCTTGGATATTTTCAGAACAAAAAATACGACAAGGCGATCGAAAAATTCTCAGATTTGCTACGGACCAATCCGGACCATGAACTGGCAGATAATGCACAGTACTGGCTTGCAGAAGCGTATTACATGAAAGGCGACTACCAACGGGCTCTTGTGGAATTTGAAAAAGTATTCACCTTTACCCAAAAAGGAAAATATGACGATGCCCAGTTAAAATTGGGCTACTGCTACCTGAAGCTGGGACAGAAAGACAAGGCCAAAGAGGAATTTGAGAGGCTCATTTCCCATTATCCCTACAGTGAATACTACCAAAAAGCACAGGAAATGTTAACACAATTACGATAAGAGTGATTATGACATTACGCATTTATGCCTCGACACGAAAAATAACGCCTTTCACTGAGTCTTCACTGACCGGTGATTTTCTTCAGGCAGTATCAACCGTCTATAATGAGAACAAGATTGATATCCGCCTTTACATGCCAAAATACGGGTTTATTTCAGACAGGAAATATATCCTGCGGGAAGTGATCCGCCTGAAAGAAATCCCTGTCCCTTATAAGGATGGAGAGATTGTTCCCTCGGTGAAGTCGGCGTTCATCCCCGAAACCCGGGTTCAGGTTTATTTTTTGGTCTATCCCGAATTATTCAAAAAAATCACCCGGCCCATCGCCGAATCCCACGACCTGAGCCAGTACGAACAATGGGAAAGCTGCACTGCGATTTTCGACCATACGGCAATCCAAACCTTGGAATACCTTTACTGGCAACCGGATATCATGCTCTGTTGTAATACCGAATCAGCCCTTATCCCCTATCTGCTAAAAAAGTCCTACCATGATAAAGAATGGTACAAACCAACAAAACCCGTCCTTCTCCTTAGCCAGGATATGGTTTTTAAAGGCATCCGTCAAGAGATCCTTGATGAATACCATATCGATACCGGGGATGAGAATTTGAGTGACCCGCTCGAATTATTGAAATCCGCCATTACACATTCCCATGCCGTAATTTTGCTGGACCATCCTGACATGTCATATCTGAGTGACCTGTTGTCTGAAGCTTCTGTTGCGAAGTTGATGAAACAAAAAGGGGAACAATATCTGAAGCTTTCCATAGAAAACCCTGATGAAAACACGTGGAATGACATGGCGAAACAGGTATACCACTTTCTCGAAAGTATCTGATTATATTTTCAAAAACTCATGGTATATTCCCGGGTGGTTCTGACACCCCCGGGATTTTTTTTTGCAGGGAGGCTTATGCACAAACTTTGGTTCTTTCTAACGTTACTTATCCTGTTGGCATCATGCGAAAAGGATCAGGTACAGCTTCCGGTTGGACCGGGTACGGCAACGGTGGATTCTGTTCTGCTGGCACATGATGACTTCGATTCATTAACAGTAAAATACAATTCTTCTTCATCCTCATCTTCCATTTACAATTATGTTGGTGGTTACCGGGATGCCGATTGTAAAACCGTTATGATTTTTACTAATTTTACACCACTCCATGATACAGATACCGATGCAGATTCCCTTGTAGTCACGGATGCCCGCATCATTCTTAACGAATATCAAACATGGGGAAATCCGGAATCATTCACATTTCAAACCTTTCTAATTCCCCAGACGGAAGAATATACCTGGTCCGACACCAGCGATTTCGATACGTACTGGCAATCCGTCAGTCCTCAATTAACCCCGCTGAATACCTTCCCCTATACCTCCGATTCCCTTGTGATTCCTATAGACACAGATGTTGCCGACAGCTGGTGGAATCCGAAAGAAGATATCACAAACAACGGGATCGTCCTGAATTATGATCCTGCCGGAGAGGAAGGAATGGCCGGTTACTACTCTTCTGATTACAGTTCAGCTTCCAAATGGCCCCGTCTGGAACTCACCTGCACGGTTTTTGATTCCTCCGGCACAAAAGACAGCATATTCACAGTTTACGCGAACCGGGATTTTACCTATTCTGAACTCCGGAATACCGGTACCACTCCCCCTTTCTTTATTTCCCAGGGAGCCATTCGCCGGGCATTCATCACTTCATCACGTTTCCTACCTGCCATAGAAGGAAAATCCGTCAACTATGCCGAACTTTCCCTCACTGTGAATACACTGGAATCCCACTTTGATCATGATTCCCTCACGGTGTATATCGGCCTATTTACTTCAAAGGATTGGGAAACAAAAAATTTCCTCTTCAGCAGTTATCAAAATCCGGCAAAAATCTATAAAGACAAACCCGCTGTATCCATCCCCGTTACAGAAGTCCTGATGGATTTGCAGGATAACAGCGGAACAGCCGTTAGCGGACTCTTTATCCGGATGGGGAATGAATTGTACGGATTTAACCAAATTGCCTTTGATCCCGATTCGGTCCGGATGAAAATTGTAACCACTGAGTTTTAACAGGAGTCTCATGAGACGCAAATATCAAATTATATTTACTATTCTAATTGCTATGATATCAAGTCTAAATGCCGGCATCTTTGAGTTGTATGGCACCGGGACATACGGAACGGACTATTCTGCTTCGGCTTTCGGCCGGGGAGGGATATCCACCGCCTACACCGATACGCTGAGCGGAAATACAAACCCTGCCCAACTGGCCCATATACGGTTCACCGAACTGGAAACTGGGTTAAATAGCCGCTTTTCATATATCTCCGATTTTGGATACAATGAATCGTCCATCCGCTTTGATTATGCCAATCTGATGATTCCCATAGGCAGAAAAGGGGGACTGCAACTTGGCATCCATCCCATCTCATCGGCGCGGGCTGAATATCAAATAAAAACATCCTATATCACGGAAGTCATTGAAACCATAGGAGATATCTATTCCCTCTCCCTGGGATTCGGTTATCAGATTGCTCCCCGGTTTTATGGAGGATTTGCCTTTGAATTGATTACCGGAGGTTACACTTTCAGCAATGAGATCCGATTTTCAAACGATGCGTATTACAGCTCTGAAAAGTATTTTTCAAAAGGAATTGACGGCAGGCGACTCACGCTGGGAACTGTTGTGGATCTGAACAATCTGACGGTTGGAGTGCGCTATGCCTATCCTTACCGAATGAAATACAAGACACTGGAATATAACAGCTATATTGAATATGCATACAATGAACCGGTGGACACCACCCTGACACATCACATAATCATTCCCCGGGAACTTTCGGCCGGCATGGCCCTGAAAATCGGACGCCGACATTACCTGATGTCTGATTATACTCTGAGGTATCTTCAGGATGCCTCTCTGTTGAAATCCTTCAACCCGGTCAATCCAGATTACTCGTCCTCATCATCCCATCATCTGGCTGCCGGATATGAACGGCGGGGTTCCGTGGGTTTGTTTGTCCCCTTTTTTCAAAGCCTGACCTACCGAACCGGTGTTTTTTACGACAAACAGGGGTTGGGAACGGAATATCAACGTTATGGAATCAGTGCCGGACTGGGTATCCCTTTTAATAATTTTAAAAGTCGTATTGACGTTGGGTTACATTACGGTTTAAATTCAGGAGATATCTTTGACAATATTGAAATGAATGAATCATTTTTTCAAATAAAAATATCGGTAAATTCCATTGAGCGGTGGTTTAACACCCGGGGTAAATACCGGTAATAACAAAAATCAGGAGATATGATATGATGAAAAAGCATCAGAACCGCATCCTCATTCTTGGGGTATCTTTGTTATTGGGAGGAATCTTTTTGACCAACTGTGCCCCCCAGGAACAAAGATCTCCGGAAGAAATAGCTGCCATTCAGCGTGCCAAACGGGATTCCATCCGGAAAGCAAATTATAATCGCTGCCTGTTTAAAATGAGTAATGCAGACCAGTATAAAATTCAGGAGAACTGGCCCGCTGCCATCCGAAATTACAAGGATGTGATTGAACTTGGGTGTGTGGAAGATTTTGCTGATCCCTTATTTAAGGATTTGGCACATTGTTATTTCAGAAATAACCAGCCGGATTCGGCCGCCTGGGCGATTGAAGAAGGACTGATTTACAAGCCGACCGATCTTCACTTGCTGAAACTTATGGCTTATTACAACCGGAACAATCTGGACAAGACCATTGAAGCCTGGACACGCATCAACAACCTGTACCCGGGAAATACAGAATACATGTTTGAACTGGCGGATCTTTACTTCAAATCCGGTCACTATGACGAGCAAATTGCGCTTCTTGAAGAAATTCTGCAAATCGAGCCGGACAATAAAAAAGCCGAGCTCTCCATCATTGCAGCTTATGAAGCCAAGGGGGTTGATCCCATCGAACTCTATGCAAAGAATTTTGAGACAGATAAATCCAATCCCCAGTATGC
>LGGY01000067.1 GCA_001509335.1 Fidelibacterota bacterium 46_43 | reverse complement strand
AAGGGATTTTTAAGGAAAGCGAAAATCCTGGCTGAAAAAAATGTCTCCATGCTCAAAGACCTGATATCAGAAGAATCTCCCCTGATCGGACTCGAACCATCGGCCATTCTGGCTTTCAGGGATGAATATCCGGAACTGGTAGGTGATGAGCTGAAAGAAGATGCCTGGAAACTGGCAGAGTACACTCTCATGATTGATGAATTTCTGGTCCGGGAAATGGATGCCGGTCGGATCAACCGGGACATGTTTACAACTGAAGAAAAACATATTCTTCTCCATGGTCATTGTCAGCAGAAGGCCGTGGCGTCTACGACTCCAACGTTGAGGATGCTTGCTTTTCCTGAAAATTACAAGGTGAGTGAGATTCCCAGCGGATGTTGCGGGATGGCCGGATCGTTCGGATATGAAAAAGAACATTATGACGTATCCATGAAAGTGGGTGAACTTGTCCTTTTTCCTGCTGTCCGCAAGGCAAGCCCCGATACCCTTATTGCGGCACCGGGGACCAGTTGCCGGCATCAGATTCACGACGGCACCGGCCGGATCGCTTACCACCCCATTGAAATACTCTATCAGGCTCTCAAGAAATAGGATTTGTTATGGTATTGAATGTCATCTGGATCTCCTTCTTTGTCATTGCCTGGCTCGTGGGGCTGGGTCGCCTGATTTTTATGGGAGATACACAGATTTTCCCCGACCTGATCAACAGCACTTTTGATATGGCCAGGACGGGACTGGAAATCTCGTTGGGATTGGCCGGCATTATGACACTGTGGCTGGGACTTATGAAAATTGCGGAAAAATCCGGGTGTATCAGGATTTTGGCCCGGGCTGTCAATCCTCTCTTCAGCCGGCTTTTTCCCGGCATCCCTTCCGGACATCCGGCCTATGGTTCCATGCTGATGAATATTGCCGCCAATATGCTGGGACTGGAAAATGCAGCAACTCCTTTGGGGCTGAAAGCCATGAAGCAGCTTCAGGACCTGAATACGGAAAAAGATACGGCTACGGATGCCATGATCATGTTTTTGGTAATGAATACATCCGGACTCATGATTCTGCCGGTGGCCATTATGATGTACCGGGCTGAAATGGGTGCTGCCGCTCCGGCGGATATTTTTATTCCTATCCTGATTTCCACATTCTTCTCCACCTTATTCGGCATTCTGGCTGTGGCCTTCCGTCAGAAAATCCGGCTTCTGGATGGGGTCCTTCTGGGGTACCTGGGCGGATTTCTCCTCTTTGTCGTCGGCATCATTGCCTTTTTTTCTACCTTAACCCCTGAAATGATTAACCAGGTTTCCCTCATTGCCGGTAATCTGATCCTTTTTTCGGTGATTATTTTCTTTATCGGGATGGGATTCCGCAAAAAAATTAATGTGTATGAAGTCTTTATCGACGGTGCCAAGGAAGGATTCAGCACGGCCATTGTTATTATTCCCTACCTCATCGCCATCCTGGTGGCTGTGGGTGTATTCCGGACATCCGGTGCCCTGGAAATGCTGATTGAACTTTTGGGGAGGGGATTTTCCGCGCTGGGATTGAATACAGAATTTATACCGGCTTTACCCACAGCCCTGATGCGGCCCCTCAGTGGAAGCGGTGCCCGGGGACTCATGATTGAAGCCATGAAGCATCACGGCCCCGATAGTTTTGTGGGAAGACTTGTGTGTATCATGCAGGGCGCGACGGATACCACCTTTTATGTGATTGCCCTCTATTTTGGTTCGGTGGGTGTGCGGAAAACCCGCTATGCCGTATCAGCCGGACTCACCGCCGATTTTGCCGGTGTGATTGCCGCTATTCTTGTAGCTTATCTCTTTTTTAGCCCATAACGGAGGTTTTTATAGATGAAAAAATGTCTGTTTTCACTGTTCGCTGTATTTCTTTTTATCAGTACACTTTTTCCCTGTACATCAGCGGTCATTACCGGTGATGCGACGCTCACCGGCAGACCCATGCTGTGGAAACACCGGGATTCCGGAGCTCTGGAAAATAAAATAGTCCATTTTGTGGGCGATAAATATGCCTGCACCGGGATCTTTAATGTGAACGATACCCTGAATCAAGAACTCTGGATGGGAAGCAATGAAGCCGGTTTTAGTATTATGAATACGGCATCCTATAATGTAAATGCCGGTGTGGAATGGGAAAAACATAAGGATCAGGAAGGTCTTTTTATGAAAAAAGCCCTGGGACTATGTGCCACTGTGGATGAATTTGAAAACTTTCTTAAATCTCAGTCAGGGAAATGGGGCATTGAGGCGAATTTCGGCGTTATCGACGCGAAAGGTGGTGCGGCTTATTTCGAAACAGGGTTTTATGATTATGTAAAATATGATGCCACCGATAAAAAAACGGCCCCCGAAGGCTATCTGATTCGGACAAACTTTTCTTTTTCCGGTGAACCGGAAGACGGCCAGGGATATATCCGGTATGCCGAAACAGCAGATCTTTTTCGGCGTGAAATGCTGAAAGGCGGCCTGAGTGTGGAATTTATCCTGAAAAAGGCAACACGGAATATGCATCATGGTCTGATGAAACGGGATATTTGGGATACTTACGTTCCCGAAGACTTTTACGATGAATACATGGTGTCTCTGCAGGATTATGTGGTCCGTTACTGGTCCGCTTCGGTGTTGCTTGTGGAAGGGGTAAAGCCCCATGAAGACCCTGAAGCCACAACATTGTGGACCATCATCGGATTCCCCCTCACTTGCGTGGTCATACCGGTATGGGTGGATGCCGGAAAGGAACTACCTGCCATGATGCAATCAGAGAATGGCGAAAATCCTCACCTGGTGGATTGGTCCCTGAAATTGAAAGAGTACTGTTTCCCTTATAAAAAAGGGAATGGAGAATCCTATCTCAATACAGCCCCCCTGAAAAATCAGCAAAACACCGGGTTTTTGCAGAATCTGATCCCCCGGGAAAATGCCATTATATCAAAAGCCAGGGCCTTACAGGAAGAATTTTATAAAAAAGGTGTAAAACAAAAAGATATCAAATATTTTAACTTGTGGCTGGATGACTATATCCGGTCACTTTATGAGTCAACCCTTGAACAACTGAGTCATCCATGAAACGTAAAAATATCATATTGATTCTCTTAATTGTTTTTGTTGCTATTTTTCTATTTTACCGCTTTCTGGTACCTGAGGTAGAGAGTACAGAAATAATAATCTCTCCGAAAACCGGTCCGTTCCGGGTCACGATAACGACTACGGGGGAATTGAAGGCAAAAAATTTCACAGAGATACGTGGGCCTGCCAATTCCAGGAGAGCCAGGCTTTACGAGTTGAAAATCCTGAAACTGGTCCCCGAGGGAACGGTGGTGGATTCCGGTGATTTTGTCGCCAGTCTGGACAGGTCCGAACTGGAGGGCAAAATCAAAGATGCCCAACTGGTCATTCAAAAGGCTGAAAGTCAATATCAGCAGGCAAAGCTGGATTGTACCCTGACCCTGGCAAATGCCCGGAACGAGCTGATCAATCTGGAGTATGCCCTGGAAGAACGGCTTTTAATGAAAGAGCAGGCCAAATACGAAGCTCCGTCTGTAGCCCGGCAGGCTGAAATTGACTATGATAAAGCTGTCCGTGCCCTGGAGCAGGCAAAGGAAAACTATAAAATCAAAGTTAATCAGGCGATTGCCAAAATGTCCGAAGTGGATTCTGATCTCCAAAAAAACCGGAATGAGTACCAGGAATATCTAGACCTGATGAAGGAATTTACAATCTATGCTCCAGAAAAGGGGATGGTGATTTACAAAAGGGATTGGAACGGAAACAAGATCACGGAAGGCTCCACAGTGAGTGCCTGGGATCCGA
>LGGY01000066.1 GCA_001509335.1 Fidelibacterota bacterium 46_43 | reverse complement strand
TACGATACATCCCTGGCTTATTATCTGAAACGGCTTGAGGATGACCCGGATGATAAGATCCTGCACTACAATGCGGGGACCTCTGCCCTGAAAGGCGGACGCACAGACTTGGCAGCCACACATTTTGACAGGACAATACGGTATTCGGAAGACCCTGAATTTTTGGCAAAAACCTGGTACAACCTGGGACATTTATACACACGGGAGGGGAAGCTTGAAGATGGGTTAAAAGCTTTTGAGCAGGCTATTCTTTTAAATCCCGGGGATATCAACAGCAAAGTGATGTATGAACTTATCAGGGCTCAGCTTCAGCAACAGCAGCAGGAGCAGAATCAACAATCCGACAGCCAGAATCAGGAAGAAAAAGAGAAAAGGGAGCAACAACAGAAACAGAAATCCTCTGATGAAGAAAATCAGCAGGAATCGCAACATGATCAGGAAAAAGAAGATCAAAGCCGGCAGGACGAAAGCAGCGAAAGTCAATCTAAGCCGGAAGAATCTCAAACCCGCCAGCAGGAAGCCAGGGCAGAACAAAAAGAAGAGGAACTCACCCGTCAACAAATGGTAAATTTGCTGGATGCCATGCGGGAAAAAGAAAAAGAGGCCATGAAAGAGATTCTCAGATACCGGTACCGAAAGTCTACCATTGAAAGAGAGAAAGACTGGTGATCAGGGGTATTGTACATAATAGGCAGGTTTCATTCTATGACAGGCTTCTGGCAGGACTTCTGATTGGAGTGATGGGAGCAAGCATTCTTTTTGCTGCCACACCCCGGGTGAGTGTCTCCATTTCAGAAAATGACATTTCCCTGAAAGAGCGGTTTCAGTTAACCTTTACCTTTGAAAATTTTTCCGGTAATCCGGAACCGGATATATCCCGACTTAAAGATTTTACCGTTATATCCGGTCCATCCAAATCAAACCAATATTCCTGGATCAACGGCCAGTCTACAAAAGTATACTCTGTCACATATACTCTGGCACCATTAAAGACAGGCCATCTGACAATCCCATCCTATACCTTTCAGGATAAGCGGCGGACCTTTCAGACCGAAGCATTGACCATTCAGGTCCGGGAACCTGAAGGTATCCCGGATACCCGTGCCGGTCAAACTCACCTGAAGCCTTTCTATTTTGAGCTTATTCCTTCAACCCATACACCGTATGTGGGTGAACCCCTTGTTTTAACTTACAAAATATATTTTCGCGAGAATATCCGGAATTATCATGTGGATAAAACCATGTTTACAGGATACCTTACGGATTATCTTCCGGTTCCGCGGAATCCGGTGGTGAAGACTGAAACAGTACAGGGAGTATCCTATAAGTCGGCAATTCTACAAAAGGTAATCCTAACACCGGCTATCAGTGGTAGAGATACGATTCCATCCCAGGTGATTCGTCTGGAAGTAGAAAGCCCCAGCCAGGGGCGCCGTTCCATCTTTGATGATCCTTTTGGTATGGGTATCCAATTGAGAAATGTAGATGTGGTATCCCCTGAGCTGATCCTGAATATCCGTCCCCTGCCGCCAGACCCGCCGGCTTCTTTTACAGGTGCCGTGGGGTCTTTTACCCTGCATGCGGCTTTTGATACGGTGGAAACCGAAGAAAACCAGGCTGTCACCTTAAAAATTGAAGTGAAGGGGAAGGGGAATTTTAAGAATTTTACTTTTCCGAAACCGAAATTCCCCGATCAATTTATGGTCTTCGAGCCGGAAACGCAGGAAAACGTCCACCTGACCGACGAAGGGTATACCGGCAGCAAAATATGGGAATATGTGATCATTCCCAATTATCAGGGGACCTATTACTTTGAACCCGTTGAATTTTCTTATTTCTCACCAAAAGATGGAAAATACAGAAAACAAATGGTGTCGGACCTGATTTTAACGGTCACACCCAATACCCGCCTGATCCGGGAGCAGCAGCAGGGACTCAGTCGACGTGAAGTAGAGCTTTTGTCACAGGATATCCGTTTTATTCAGCTTAAAGAAGGGCGGATTATGTCTGAAGCATCCCGGCATACCATACGCCCCGTGGACTGGGCCGGCTATGGTATCTCTTTTATCATCTGTCTTATCTGGGCTGTTTTTGCCGGGACGAAGAAATTTCTGGAAAGAAATCCAACCTATGTCAGAAAAAAAGCGGCTTACCGGACCCTTGAAACGTCCGTTCGGGATTTACCTGCAGATGCGGATGAAGTCATCAGGATGCTTCCGAAGCTTTTTGCCCGGTATGTTTCAGACAAGGAAGGCCACGGCCGGCAAAACCTGACCCGAAGCGATGTAATGGCATATTGCCGTGAAAAAATCCACGATCAAACTCTTTTACACCGTATTGATAACTGGTGGAAAGAGGTGGAATTTTTAAATTACCTGCCGTCTGATACAGATTATGCAAAAGTACAGGAACTGAAAGAGGAGATGCTGGTCCTGATTCGTCATCTGGAGAAAAAGAGATGAGGTTTGATATCAAATCCCTGCTGTTACTGATTCTTATACCCCTGACCCTGTGTGCACAGGGGGAAGAGCGCGAACGTCTTTTTGTGAAAGCCAACTCCTACTATTCATCAGAGCAGTACAGCCTGGCCCTGGACCTTTATGAAGAAATTGCCGAATCAGGCCGGATAAGTTTTGAACTCTACTACAATATGGGAAATTGTTATTACAGACTTGGACAGACAGGACAAGCCATCCGGTATTGGGAAAAAGCCAAGCAAATCCGGCCAAGGGACTCCCAGGTGAATCATAACCTGGCCCTTGCAAGGCTTCGGATAACTGACAAAATGGTGCTCCCGGAAGCCTTTCTTCCCATCCAGCTCTGGTGGGATCTGAGGGATATGCTGGGAGCTTCTTTCAGTTTTCGTTTGTCCGGGTATTTTTTTATGACCGGCCTGATTCTCTTTATTCTATCGAGAAAATTCTTTAAAAAACGCTGGTTTAAACGGCTTTCAAATCCTCTCATCATCATACTCTCAATTCTGTTTATAATAACCCTGACTCTTTCCCTGCATACACGCCATTATGATAAAACACACCGTTTTGGTATTCTTCTGAAGAAACAGGTTGAAGTGAAAAGTGCGCCCCGGGATACGGCAAATACTCTGTTTATGCTCCATGAGGGATCCAAGGTGCGTATTCTGGACAAAGCCGGGACCGAGTGGGTGGAGGTCTCTTATTATGATGACAAGGTGGGCTGGATTAAACAAAACCAGATCGGAGATATCTGATGGGACGCATGATTGTTATTCTTCTTGTTTTATTCAAAGTGGTCACCGCCCAGGTTAAACAGGATGAATGGATTGATCCTGAAACCCTGAAAGATGATCTGGTTTTTTCTTATCAGATAGTTCAGGCTTCTGATTCAACTATTATGGATAATATCCGGGATACAACAGGGCTGAATATTGAGGATTCCATTATGGTCCGAAGGGGATATCGTGTTCAGATCGTCTCCACACAGGATGTGGATCAGGCAGAAATTGTGGCGGACAGGGCTATGGAATTTTTCAACCAGCCGGTTTACATCGTCTTTGAATCCCCGTATTATAAAGTAAGAGTCGGAGATTTCCTCAGTGATCTGGATGCCTTGGATGTTGAACGGAAAGCCCGCCAAAACGGTTATCCCGGCGCATGGATCGTGCCCAGTGATGTTAATGTCCCCAACCCAAACCGGCGTTATAAATGAGCCGGAAAATCCCCACACTGACGGCACTGATTTTCTTCTTCCTCTTGCCCTGTCATATCCCGGCAGACAGCCTTTTGGTACAGGGAGTGCATAAGATTCAGAATTATCAGTTTCCCGAGGGACAATTACTATTCAGAAAAGCAGATATCCCAGAACCGGTCAGG
>LGGY01000141.1 GCA_001509335.1 Fidelibacterota bacterium 46_43 | reverse complement strand
ACGCGTCACTTTTTCTGTTGGCAGTCAAAAGTCAAAAGATCTGGCAGTGAGATTTTGCTGATCTGAAGAAGAGATTATAAGAGAGAAGAAATATATGATTTCGATTAGATGACGCCCCACACCCCGGGGGTAAGATACAGCAAAATGCGAGATGAAGCAAGATAATATTGTTAAACATATATATGATATGTCAAATAATTTAATGAATGGATTACATTCATAATCTACTAGATCAGTCACTGAGCAGACTGACATCAGGCAGTCGTATCGAAGTGCGGTCATTGCTCATTCATTTGAACGCATTGTATCGAGATGCCAGTAATCAAAAAATTTAGACTTTGAAGATCTGGCATAAGCACGGTTACTGGGCAGTGTCAAAGTATACCCGCGCCGGCATCGCTGATTATAAAAATCGATTAATCTTTCACGACACCTAACTCACCATTCATTATTCTTCATTCTTCATACCCTCATCCTTCTGCGTCTCAGCGAACTCTGCGGGAGGAGTTCTTTCTTCACATCTTCCCGGTCACCAAGAAAAAAAAGTGCTCTTCTTCGCCCAGTCACCCCCTCTTCCCCTCATATCCCCCAAACCGCCCCGCCATCCACTAAAATATCGGTGCCGGTGATATAAGAGGCAGCATCGGAGCAAAGAAAAGCGCCGACACGTCCTAATTCTGCCGGGTCGGCAAAGCGTTTCAGGGCTGTACGTTCAAGCCATTCCTTTCGCTGTTCGGGATTGTCTGAAAGGGCCTTCAGGCGATCTGTTTCAACAAATCCGGGTAGAAGATTATTGATGGCAATTTTATATGGACCCAATTCACGGCTGAGTGTTTTGGTCATGGAAGTCAGCCCGCTTCGGATCACATTGCTAATAACCAGATCCGGCATAGGTTGTTTGGCACTCATGCTGGTTACCACCAATATCCGTCCCCCATTTTTATTTTGTTTCATCTTTTCCGATGCCCAGCGTATGCCACGAATCGCAGAAAATAATGTAGAATCCAACCCATCACGCCAGGCATTATCATCCACCTGTTCAAAAGTCCCTTTCGCCGGTCCACCACAGTTAACGACCAGGATATCCAAACCTTTTAATTGTTTATAAACCCATTCCAGAGAAGGTGTATAATCGGTGGAGACATCCACCTGAAAGCCCATGATATCCCCCTTTTTCATAAGCTTCCTCTCTGCCGCATGAATATGTTGCAAATCCCGGCTGCCGATGGCTACAAAAGCCCCCTCTTCCACCAACGTTTCTGCAATGGCATAACCGATCCCTTTTGTCCCGGCCAAAACAATTGCTTTCTTGTGTTCAAGATGAAGATCCATGGTTACTCCCGCATTTCTTAACTTGTTTTTTTGTATGATTTCTGCTGATTTATTGTAGACTTTTTTTCATCCATTTCAAACACATTTCCATCCTCTTGGTTATCCGGCGGAGAGATGTTAAATTCCCCCCGGCAGTTTTGAAAACGGACAGCTAAAGAGTAAGGATATTCCATGCAGCATGTATTGATTAACCATCCATTTGGGATACTTGCAATTTTGCTTGTTGTTCCCGCCATTATTTTTTCTATTCAGGATCATACACGCTGGGGACGGAAACTGTTTAACGTGGTTCCCCCGCTTGTATTTGCCTATTTTCTTCCTACTTTTTTATCATCTGTCAGAGTCATTCCCACGACGGCCCCTATCTACGAATCCATCAAAACCTTTGTTCTTCCGGCCAGTCTTTTACTATTAACCCTGGCGGTTGATATCAAGGGGATCCTCAAACTGGGTCCCAAGGCTTTAATCATGTTTCTGGCGGGCACCCTGGGGATTGTCATCGGCGGTCCCATCAGTCTGTGGATTTTCAAGGATCAGTTGCCCCCTGAAATCTGGAAGGGCATGGCCGCCCTAGCCGGGAGCTGGATCGGCGGAGGTGCCAATTTCATTGCCATCGGGCAATCCGTCAAGGCCACATCTACCATGCTGGCCATGATGGTTGTGGTGGATGTGCTGGTCGCCAATATCTGGACAGGTATTCTTTTATATCTTGCGGGAGAAAGCGATAAAATCGACCGTTGGCTTGGAGCAGATAATACAGCCATCACCGAACTGAAAAACAAAATTATCAATTTTCAAAAATCCGTAGCCCGGACCCCCACAACCACTGATTATATGATTATGCTGGCATTATCCTTCGGGTGTGCCTGGGTAGCTTACCAGGCGGGAAATATCCTGCCTGAAATTGGAAACATCATCTCCCATTCCACCTGGAAAGTTATCATCATTACAACATTAGGTGTGGTTTTCTCCTTTACAGCCATTAAACGTTTTGAAGGCGTAGGAGCTTCCAAACTGGGAACCGTGATGCTTTATCTGCTGATAGGCGTCATCGGAGCCAATGCAGATCTTCGGGAAGTGGTTAAATATCCTTATCTTTTTGCCATGGGATTTACCTGGATCTTTTTTCACGTCATTATTCTTTTGGGAACCATGAAGTTGACCCGTTCCCCCCTGTTTTTTATGGCTGTAGGATCCCAGGCGAATGTTGGAGGTGCAGCCAGCGCACCCATTGTGGCTTCCGCCTTTCACCCGGCCCTGGCTTCAGTGGGTGTAATGCTGGGAATCGCCGGATACGTCCTTGGAACCTATGCCGCACTGATTTGTGCCAGTCTGCTCCAATGGGTCTATTAACCCTCATCATTCTGACATTCCTCTTTCTTGCATTGCTGCTCGGGTTGATGCTGTTAAACCCTTTTATCCGTCAAAAAGGGCATCACGCCAAAAAGGAACAATCCTTTGGCACACTATGGCGTCGTGCCAATAAATAGAAGCTAAATACCTGAATCGTAACGCCGGATTTTTTAATGGCTCTTACACCAAAACATAAAGGATACCCCATAAAAAAGGATAAAACTGTTTTGATCACAGGGTCTTCTTATGGGATCGGCAAAGCGCTGGCCGGAGAATTCATCCGTGATGAATATAATTTGGTGTTAACGGCACGGTCTGAAGATAAACTGTCAGAGGTCCGGACTGAACTTCTTGAAAAACATCCCCAACGGAAAATCCATCTGTTTCCCATGGATTTATCCCTTCCAAATGCCCCGGCAATGCTGGTAAAACAACTGGAAAATCAGCATATAAGTGTGGATGTTCTTGTCAACAATGCGGGGTATGGGCTTCTAGAAAGGTTCCATACATCAGACATTAACCGCATTCTGAACATGATTAGCCTGAATGTAAACAACCTTGTACATCTAACAGCCATGCTCACACCGGCCATGACCGTTCAAAAATCCGGCGGGATTTTGAATGTTGCCTCCATCGCTGCGTTTGTGCCGGGACCTAACATGGCCGTTTATTATGCAACCAAAGCTTTTGTCCTTTCTTTTTCCGAGGCATTGCATGAAGAATTGAAATCTTATGGCATCACTGTGACCTGTCTGGCCCCTGGCCCCACCAAGACCCGGTTCGGGAAAGTGTCCGGTATGGAATCCTCCCTGATTTTCCAAATGGGGACCCAAAACGCCGAGGAAGTTGCCCAAAAGGCTTATCAGGGATTTATGAAGGGCAAAGCTGTTGTTGTGCCGGGATTTAAAAATAAACTGACGATATTATTTTCCCGTATCTTTCCCCGTGCCTGGGTACGGAAGGTGGTTCATAAAATTCAGAAGATCGGATAGTTTAGGAAAAAAACTCTTTGTGGATTGTTTTTACGGCCTCATCCCGGACCGACTTATCAACAATAAAGTAGGCTGCCACAGGAGAAGCACCCACGGAAATGATGCGGATATTGATATGTTTTCGGCTCACCGCCCCGAATATCCGGGCTGCCACACCGGGCGTTTCCAGGATTCCCTGTCCTACAACGGCAATTAGCGACAGATTATCCAGAATATTCAGATGTCTCACGACACCCGGCAAAACATCACCGGTTACTTTCCGGGCAGTATCCAGATCCCGGAGTGAGATAAGGATGTTAATGGAAGTCTGGGCTGTGATCACTGATTTGATATTAATTCCGGCTTTATCCAGCGCCCGGGTTACGATGGCCAGAATACCGGCCTTCATGCCTACCCCCGGGCCTTCAAGCTGAAGAATCCCAAAGTCATCAGAAAAGGTGACACTTTTAATCACATCCTCATGTATCCGGCTTTCATTGCTGATGATTGTGCAGGGTTCCTGATGCTGATTAAACGTGGATATATCAAAAATTCTTATGGGAATGCCGGTTTCAATCAGGGGTTCCACCGTCCGGGGATGGAGAATTTTTGCACCAAAGTACGCCAGTTCTGCTGCTTCAGTATAGGTAAGCCGTTCCAGGTTCCGGGGCGACTGGACTATTTTTGGATCGCCACTCATAAAACCGTTTACATCTTTCCAGATATCCAGGAAATCCGCCTGAATGCAACGGGCAATAGCAGCAGCGGAATAATCACTTCCTCCCCGCCCCAACAGGGTCACTTTTCCCTCAGGAGAAATCCCGTAAAAACCAGGGACCACCGTGATGGTATCAAACGTTATCTCTTCCGATACACGGCAAGCTGCATAATCCACACCGTCATTTCCTGAATTTCCCACGGTGATAAGTCCCAGCTCTTCAGGTCTTTTTTCTACGGAATCCAATCCTTTTTCTTTAAGGATTTCCGTAAGCATCAGAGAGCTGAACCGTTCTCCGTAACTGAGTATCAATTCCTCTGTTTGTCTGGGAATATCTCCGATATAGTGGATTCCCAACAGGAAACGTTCCAGTTCCAGAACCAATGTATTGATTTTCTGTAAAATGCGCTCCCGGGATGCAGCATGGTGGATATTTTTCAGCAGTGTATCCTGTTTCAGGCGACGGATAAATTCCACACCGGCTTTTACAGAATCCTGATCATAACGAACTTTCCATATCAACTCCTGAAGGTAATTGGTCATTCCATAAAAGGCACTGACAACAATGACAACCGGTTGTTGATAGGATTCCACAATCTTTAAAATCCGGCCAGGGTCTTCATCGGTTCGTAAGTTGGATCCACCGAATTTTACCACAATTTTCTTCATAAAACTCCCAGAACTTCCAGGGTAAATTTACTGGCGCCCCAATTAAAATCAAACCACGAGGTACATGAAATGAAAAAGATTTTTATTTTATTTTTTTTCGTATAAACGGATAAAGATTATCCGCGTGCCGTTTCATTCCAAGATCCGTCAAATGTACACCGTCCACTGAACCCTCATCGTCATCAAACCGGATTCTTTTGGAGGATATAAAGGTCACATCCCGGATGCCGGTTTTTTTGCACATCTTCCGAACCTTCTGATAAGCCTTGTTTTTGATAGCCAGGGCATCTCCTGTTTCCCGGTTATCATCTTCGTGTCCGTAAGAAATATTGGGGATCACCAGAATTGACACAGTGGATCGTGAGCGGAAACGGCGGATAAAATCCATGAGTTTCTGTTCTACATCGTCAGCTGATACATTGGGCAATGCATCGATAACCAGGAGAGAAGCAGGCAGACTTGCCAGATAATCCGCCATTTCAGGATCCAGCCTGCCGTTCCCGGAAAATCCGAAATTCAGGACTTCATGATGTAGGCGTCGGGAAAGAATAGCCGGATAAGCCATGCCCGGCCGACTGGCACACCCTCCCTGGGTAATAGATGTTCCATAGATTATAACAGGTTTTGACAGCTCATCAAAAAGTGAGGTTTTCTCCAGATCGTGTCCCACCGGGACACCTACAAGCAGTGAATCGATGCCATCATAGAGGGGCAGAAAAAGGGCATAGTGTCTTAAGCCGCCGGTCCAGTTTTCCAGTAGTGTTGCATCATGATTCAGTGTATCCCTCTCCCACCATTTCGCTGTTCCCACATAGTTCCAGTTTTCCCTGGCAGGATCCACAGCATACAAATCCAATCCCTGTACACCGGTCAGGGCCATGTGAGGCATTTGTGTTCCATGAAGGACCGACCACCGGATACAAATTTCCGGTGAGGCTGTTTGAAAGGCGATGATCAAACCACTGGAATGACTTCCAAGGCGTGCCAGTTCCGGCCGGATGGTTCGTCCCAAAGAATCGGGAATTCGGGCATACCCGGTTATGGCTGCATCATCCGCTTGTCCATAGCGGGTTAGTGATTCACCATTTATCCAGACCCATGACGAATCACCGGCAAAAAGCATGGATGCCAGCAGGAGGGTAATGACTATTCTTCCCGGCCTGAAACCGGCAGTTAATTTTATCTTCCCATCTCCCCATCGTACCCTCATACCTTTCATAAAATCTGCACAATTCTATCTGACGGAACAAAGTACCAATGCCAGGGTTCGTAGATAAAGCCTTCGGGGTTTCTTTCAGGATAGGACATGATAAAACCAAATTCCTGGGCATGAATAGTCAGCCACTCAAAGGCAGGTGTTTGATCAAAAGCCTTATCAGGCACGATAAAACCGGGAGTACAAATATCCAGGGCACGACCGGTATGGTGCTGACTATAACCCGGAGGGGCATTGGCTGTCATAATGTCATCCAGAGTACGTCCTGCTTCCAGTTTCGTGCGAATGATAGCTGCCTGCGTGCGTATACTTCTAAATCCGGACAAGGGAAGGAGCTCAATATCATCGTTAAGGGCGGCTTTTTTCATTTTTTTCCATGCTTTTGCTGTATCAGGTTCCAAATAGATCGTTTTTCCATAAGGATTAATTCCAATTTTTACCAAAATTTTTGCTTCTTCACAAAAAGGTAATCCCCTTTTTTCTCCGTAATCTTCCGGGAGTCCGAGTCCTCGCAGAATATGAGACAGTGCTTCTGAATCCATAATTACATCCGATTAGTCCGGTTTTTCCGCCGGCTGAGACTAAGTCCGCCGAATCCACCTAAAATGCCCAGGTAAAAGCCGAAATCATACCACCATCCCGTATTCATGGGCTCATACAGTTGAATTTTCGGGACAAACCATTGAATAATGAGGGATAAGGGAGCCAGCCAGCCATGCCAGATCCCCCAGAAAAAACCGGCCGGTCTGTCGGGTGTATAGGAGCCGTTTCCAGGAATGCAGGAGGTAAAGGCAACCAGGATCATTAATAATAAAGATAACCAAAATATTTTCTTCATGATTTTCTCCATTTTCAGGGAATATAGAACAACTCTGGGATTCATTCCACAAAAGTTAAAAAGGATTGCATAGATCAGGACTTAGATATGATATGAGCTCAGCCTGAAATCAATCCCACAGCCGGAGCATTTTTTTCCCGATATCGGTATTGTCCTGCATACCCCCGAAAAGTGCAGCCGAAGGACCAAAACTAAACACGGGAACCATGACCCCTGAATGTCCCTTGATGGCAAAATCATATCCCACGAGTTCATGTTTTTCAAAATCGCCGCTTAATAGAGTCATCCCTCCTGTTTCGTGATCGGCTGTCACAATCACCAGCGTATTTTTATCCTCCTTGGCAAAATCCAGGACTGCGCCAACGGCATCATCGAAGGCCAGGATTTCATCCCGGATATATTCCATATCGTTATCGTGTCCGCCCCAGTCTATCTGGGAACCTTCCACCATTAGAAAAAAACCCTTATTATTGTTGGAGAGGATATCCAAAGCCTTACGGGTCATCATTTCCAAGGTAATTTCAAAATTATCAGACGCTTTTGGAAAATAATTGGTTCGTTCCAGCATAGCAGCAGCCCGTTTATCTTCCAGGGCTTTGAATTCTTCCGGTGTAAGGGCTACTTGCATCTTACTTTTCAGAATATCCAGAGGACTTTTATCATCAGTGCGCAAACTCCCCTCTACACTTTGGGGAACGAAATATCCCCACCCGGCACCAAAAAGGACATCCCATGGACCGTCGGCAATTTGTTCAGCGATCACATCCTGCATACGCCGACTTTTTACATGCGAAATAAAAACAGCCGGTGTGGCATGGGTAATCCCTGTTGTAGCCACAACACCTGCACTTTTTCCCAATTTTTTTGCCCGTTCGGCGATGGTGGGATACACCTCTCCTTGTGGGGACATGGAAATAACCCCATTATCAGTTTTATAACCTGTAGCTAAAGCTGTCCCGCTAGCTGCAGAATCTGTAGTGAAACGATTTGTTGAATATGTTGTGATCAATCCCATAGTATTAAAGCGTTCCAGATGCATGGGGTGACGATAAATCCGACCGGTGGTAACCTGTGCAACTCCCATCCCGTCCCCTATCATGAGAATTATGTTCCGGGGTTGTTTATTGACTGTATCACGTGTCACCAGCAGAAGAATCACCAGAAGGATCAGTGCTCCGATAATGGCTAACTGGGAAATATCTTTTTTTCTCATGTGATGTCCTATTTTATAAGAAAGGAATTTACGTTATTACGCCTGATCAGGAAAGTATTGAACGTAAATTTAAATTAAATTCATACTGGCCATAAGCCATGCTAAACATACTTTTTCCCATGCCGTTTCTTAATCCAGAAAAACAGTTAGATGTTGAGGATCCAGGCCGACAGGTACAATATACCGGATTTTTTTATCTGGAACATCATAGATTTCCAGGATGGGTGCGTGTGGGATATCATGATCTTTCAGATATTGGTTAATTGCAGGATGGGCTTTCATCGCACCGAAGATCACAGATGCTTTTCCACGGTATGGAAATTCGGCAACAACGGCGTTCGTGTTTGGGAACTCAGCGATTTTACATTCACAGGTCAGGGTTTGTGGATCGGTTTCAGAAGGCAGAATACCACCACCGATGCTCCTCAGGCTATCCGTGTCTACCTCTCCCGGTTTGTCATAGTATAGGCCGAATCCCAAGGTTGTAAAAAAGCCCTTCTTTTCATTCAAAGCATCAAAAACGCGGTCCATCACGACATGAATTTTCCGGTAATCTCCCTGATGAACCTGATAGGCAAGGGTATAGGGACCCACATTGGAGCGGGTAATATTCACCTGGTTGAATCCTCCATAAAAACAGGTATAAAGAAGTCCAAAAAGAATTAAGACAAAAAGGGGCCAGACAATCCAGCGAATCATGTAATCTCCTTTTTACCTTAAGATTATCGGCTCCTGCGCCTGTTGTCGGATGTAAAGGCTGCCATTTTCACCTTACCCTTCACGGGAACCGGCTTGGAATAGACCGGGGAATTTGCATCGGGTTCAGAACCATCCATTGTATAACGAAGGATCAGTCCTGGAAACCGGGTATTGGCATACAGGGTATCCTTTTCAACAATCCATCCGGGAAGGGGGATTCGA
The DNA here is from genome assembly GCA_001509335.1 of Fidelibacterota bacterium 46_43. Classification (GTDB taxonomy): domain Bacteria; phylum Fidelibacterota; class Fidelibacteria; order Fidelibacterales; family Fidelibacteraceae; genus Fidelibacter. The sequence goes on along the minus strand of LGGY01000141.1, from coordinate 8,967 downwards.
TACTGCACATTCCAGCCATCCAGGCGGGGTAGTTCATAATGACCCGCTTTATGGACAAAAACGGTAAAGTCTTCGCGACGGGCCTCCACATCTTTCTCAAGCTCCCATTCAGGCATACGAGCCCAGGCCCGTTCCGCCAGTCCCAGAAGTTTTGGGAAAGCCATATATTCGAATTTACCCATGTCCCGCAGATTTTCCGCCCAGAGGCATCCCTGAAGGCCCAGAATATTTTCCTTTCCCTCCGGACTCAGGGGTTGAAAATTTTCATAGCGGGCCAGGTCGATTTTTTCACCATAGAGATTTTTTTCGGCACAATTCCGGATATCGTAAGGTGTAAATTCCCAGGCACTCCGGGTATCCACAAAGGCGCCCCAGTAGAGTCCACGCTCATCAGGATCTTTATTGTATGCCAAATCCAAATAGAAATTGGTCACATTGGCCAATACCACCGGAAATCCTTCATTGGCCAGTCGGTAACTCAGATCTTCTGCTCCCCAGCCCCACACGCTGTTCCAGATATAGGAGACAAGCTCTCTGTCTTTCATCTTCAAATCCGGTACCCGTTTATTCTCTTCAATTTTGCTGGCAATTTCCTCCCATCCGGCCGTTTGGATTCCTTTTTCTTTAAGCATTTCATGAAGTCGAATCACAAAATAGCGTGATAAATCATCGGCATTTTCATATTCCGGATGTTCTTTAAGAAAATTTTGGCACTTGGGGGATCCATTCCAGGAACCATGGGGCACTTCATCTCCGCCAATATGGATCGTCTGTAATGGCGCACCGGCTTCCTCATACATGGCAATCAGTTCATCAAAAACCTTTTCACAAAAGCGGTATGTGGATTCCATACAGACATTGACCACATTATTTTTCCATTTCTGGACTGACTCAACCCGGGTTGTATCTTTCGGGTCCAGAAGATAGTATTCCATGGCAGCTGTGGTATCTCCCTGTGCCATCAACCGTTCATGACGGATAATCATAGCCTGTACAGCTGCATGCGAGTGCCCGGGCAGATCAATTTCGGGGATAACTTTAATATGGTGATCTTTTGCAAATTGAAGCAGTTCGATGTAATCATCCCGGCTGTAAAAGCCGTTTCCGTTTGAAGTGGGATCATCGGCAAAGGGACCACTACCCAGGGATGGATACAGGTGTTCCTTTTCATCATAGGTATGTCCACGGAAAGCACCGATTTCCGTCAGTTCCGGCAAACCGGGAATTTCAATACGCCATCCTTCATCATCCGACAGATGAAAGTGGAGGGTATTCAATTTATAAAAGGACATAATTTCCAGGAATTTTTTCATTTCGGAAAGGGATCTGAAACTCCGTGAGACATCTACATGCATGCCCCTGTAACCAAAACGGGGCTGGTCCGAGATCATCACACCCTGAAGGGTTATTTCAGAGACGGCTTCTTTTTCCACCTGGGGAGGAAAGAGTCCACGGAGAGTCTGAATGCCGTAAAACACGCCGGCGGCATCAGATCCGGATATTCTTATTTCATGATCTTCTGTCCAGGTAAGCATATAGGATTCCGGTTCGGCGATTTCAGGTGTCAGGCTCAGTACGATATGGGTCCCTTCTGCCCTGGGATCAGCGGGACGCAGTACTTTATTCAGTACGGCTTCAAGATAGGCTTTTTCATTTTCCAATCCTTGATCTGCCAACACGGCGACAGGGCTGGTTAAGGTGACAAGGGAATCATGCCAGAGAATTTCACGGGGGGTGGGAGTAACCAGGGGTTTATAAGGATCTATCGGACCAACATCCGGGAGAATTTGGCGATTGTTCCGGTGATAACGGATCCGGTGATTTTCAACCGGAAGTTTATCGTAAGATGTCCGTTGGATCCTAGAAGTATCGATAGGTTCATAATTGATATCAACCGGCAGGTATTCCTCATGGCCGTCAGGATATGTAAAGACAAAGTAATTGCCGGAGGGCAGATCGGTGTATGTTACCACCCAGTGACTTGCCACGATGGGCAAAACCACTTTACCGCCAGGAGGAATGGGGGCAAAGGAGGATTTGGGTTCCAGCATATAGAAATCACCGTTTATGTGACGGCCTGTGATCACATCCGGTAAATCATCCACCACCAGGCGTCTAAAACGGTTGAAATATAAGGCCCAGCCATCCCGGGGCAATGGCACCTGAGAGTGATTGTGAATGGTTAAAAGTCCCAGATGCATCATTTTCCCTTTGTACTGATTCTCCACATGTTTCCAGGAGAGGGATAAGGAATCAGGATAAACTTTTGTTTTTTGTGTCATCTCTTTTTTTTCCGCACATCCAAATATTAAGGGCAGGATAAACATCCATAAGATCCATTTTTTTTTCATTTCATCCTCATATATTTATTTTTCAACTGACAATAAAAAATAAAAGAAAAGTCCATTATTTCAAAGACAAGTTAGCCAATTTCATCCTCCCGGCTTTAAAAAAGAAAGAAAATTTATCTATTGGACACTTTAATATTTTTATTTAGATATCACTACAATATTTTTATAAAACAGCTGACAACTTTTTCACAACAGATTCCCTCAGAGGAGAGTCAACGCATAAACAAAGAGGATGAAGGGAATGAGAAAAAATGCTCTAACAATTTGTCTTGTCATCATAGGAATACATGCTTTACTGGCACAGGAAAACAACAATGTCCGGCAAAACAGGGTGGTTGAAGCCATATATATCAGTCAAAATACCGGAGTGCATCTGGATGGAAGACTGGATGAAAAGGTATGGGAAAAGGGAGTATGGCAATCGGATTTTACCCAGCATGCGCCCCACGACGGGAAACCGGCTTCATGTAAAACACAATTCAAGGTCTTGTATGACGATGAATATCTGTACATCGGCGCACGGGCTTATGATCCCAATCCTTCTGAAATCAAGGCATTTCTGAGTCGTCGTGATGAATACACCCATTCAGACTGGATGTATGTGTCCATCGACTCCTACAATGATAACCGGACAGCCTTTGAATTCGGCATCAATGCGGCGGGGGTTCTCCATGATATCCGACGCTTTGATGATGATAACGCAGACTGGGACTGGGATGCGGTATGGGACGGAGCTGCTCACATTGATGAACAGGGATGGACAGCCGAGTGGCGTATTCCTTTCAGTGAGCTGCGCTTCACCTCATCTCCGGATATGGAATGGGGATTTCATTTCTATCGGGAAGCCCCCAATTACGACAATGAAGTCTCCTTATGGAATCACTGGCCAAGATCCAATGATGGGATAGTTTCCAATTTCGGAACCCTGACAGGCTTGAAAAACGTGCAAACCGCCAATCCAGTGTATGTAATTCCATACGGCGTGGGGCGGGCGGATATTTCTGAGAACCTGAAAACAGATCATCACCCTGAAAAATATGATATTCTGGCCCGAATCGGCGCCGATATCCGCTATTCAAGTCCCATTGGCCTTACCCTGAATGCCACCATCAATCCGGATTTCGGCCAGGTGGAAGCTGATCCGGCTGATTACAATCTGACAAACTTCGAAACCTATTTCAGAGAAAAACGGACCTTTTTTGTGGAAGGGGCTAATATTCTCCAGTTTTCTCTTGGGTTTGGAGATGGTGACATGGCTTATAACACCCTCTTTTACACCCGTCGCATCGGCCGGACACCTATAACCTCAGCCCAAACAGACGACAACAAAGAAGTAAATGAAATCCAGTCCCCCAATGAAACCCATATTCTGGGAGCTGCCAAACTGACAGGTAAGACAGCTTCAGGCATCTCTATCGGTGTGATGGATGCATTAACCGCAGAAGAAACTGCAACGGTTTACTATGACGACGGGACAAAAGACCACCCTGTTGTTGAACCCCTGACCAATTACGGACTGGTACGTCTGCAAAAAGATTATCATGACGGCGAAACAACCATAGGGGGAATTTTAACGTCCGTTAACCGGAAACTGGATGGTACAGGTATTACATCACTTCATTCATCGGCATACGCCGGAGGACTGGACATCAATCACCGCTTTGCAAAAAATGAATATTCCTTTATGGGCCATTTGGCCTTCAGTCATGTGATGGGGGATACTACAGCAATTCAAAGGACACAAAAGCATCCCTCCCGCTATTTCCAGCGGACGGATGCCGATCATCTGAGTTATGATCCTGCACGGGAATCCCTGAGTGGCTATTCAGCCAAAGCCATTTTCCTGAAAAACCGGGGACATTTTCGAGGCGGCTCAGGCGTGATAGTGACAAGCCCCGGTTTTGAAGTCAACGATCTGGGATATTACAGATCCGTCGATGATATCATGAGCTTTCTCTGGCTTCAGTATCAGGATTGGGAACCGGGCTCTGTGTATAAAGAGATTTTCGTAAACCATAACATGTGGATTAACTATGACTATTCGGGAACACGGAAAGAATTTGGCGGAAATGTGAATTACTACGGAGTCTTTCTGAATAACTGGTCTCATGGTCTGGGCATTAATTTGAGTGCTTATGGTGTATCTCCTTATTTTAACCGGGGTGGTCCGGCATTGAGAACACCCTCCAATTGGAATGTGTGGACCTCCTTTGAATCGGATGAACGTAAAAAAGTCATCTGGGGAATATTTGGTTACTATTTTAAAAATAAAGATAATGTAACGGGTTTTGAAATAGGGCAGGAACTGACTTACCGTCCGCTGAATAATTTTCACGTGAGTGCTGAGGTGAGTTTTAATGTACTGGATGATACCTGGTCCTGGATCGGAAAGGCAGAAGCTGACGGCCTGGAAACCCAGTACATCTGGGCGGATATGTATCAGGAGACTCTGAACTTAACATTCCGGGCAGACTGGACACTAACACCGAAACTGAGTCTGCAGTATTATGCCCAGCCTTTCATCACTGCCGGAGACTATTCCAATTACAAACGGGTAGATCATCCCATGGCAAAAGATTTTGATGAACGGTTTGAAGATATAAATGACCGGATTATCTTTGATGAGGAGGACGAGAAATTCAATCTGGATCTGGATTATGACGGCTCGTCAGAATATACTTTTGATGGACAGACTGATTTTAACTATAAGCAATTTCGTTCAAATTTTGTCCTCCGCTGGGAATACTCTTCAGGATCCACATTCTATCTGGTGTGGTCTCAGGGATTCACGGATTACAGAAGCCTGGGTAATTTTGAATTCAGTCGGGATGTTCGGGATCTCTTCGGGGCTCCCGGAGTTAATGTGGTGATGGTCAAAATGAGTCACATGTTTAAAATTTAATAATATGCACAAAACATATCAGGACAAAGAGATTCCGACAGTCTCTTTAGATTTTTATGAATAAAAAGTTCCTTCTCCAAACCAGAATCCCTTAATTTATCTATTGAAAACACATGACTGACAAAAGGAATTCTCATGACCAAAAAATTGTGCTCAATTATATTCATTATACTGATCAGTTTACAGGGTTTAACAGCAGACCCGAAAGAAGAATTCAGGGCCGTATGGGTTGCCACGGTTTTACGGCTGGACTGGCCGTCATCCTCAACGGTTTCCACCCAGAAGAATCAAATGATCAATATTTTGAACACCATGGAATCTTACCGGTTCAATGCCATTGTTTTTCAGGTCCGCCCTGCCTGTGACGCTTTGTATGATTCAAAAATCGAACCCTGGTCCAACTGGCTGACCGGTACGGAAGGCAAAGCACCTTCACCTTATTACGATCCGCTGGCTTTTGTTGTAGAAGAAGCTCATAAACGGGGGATAGAAGTCCACGCATGGTTCAATCCCTACCGGGCCCGGAAGGGGGATGCCGGCTCTTCAGCGGAACATGTTTTCAATACACATCCGGAATGGATTCTGGCTGTAGGCAGTAAAAATAGTAATTCACAATACCGCTCTTTGGATGAAAGGAATCTGCCTGAGAGCAAAGCAGTGGATTATATCCTGGATCCGGGAAAAGAAGCCGTCCGGGAATATGTTTTATCGGTGATTGTCGATGTAGCATCCCGGTATGATATCGACGGTATTCACATGGATGATTATTTCTATCCCTACTCAGGTATCAGCAATGAAGATGCCGCCACATTTGCTGAAGAAAGCAGGGGTTTCACAAACATTCACGACTGGCGGCGGGATAATATCAACCTGTTGATTCAGGCCATTCATGATACGTTGGAGGTCATTAAACCTCGCGTCAAATTCGGCATGAGTCCCTTCGGAATCTGGAAAAACGGTGTCCCTGCAGGAATTGTAGGGCTGGATGCCTACAGCACCATCTATTGTGACGCCGTTACATGGCTGAATGAACAGTGGATTGATTATATCACCCCACAGTTATACTGGCCCTTTGGAGGCGGACAGGATTACGGCAAGCTGATGCCCTGGTGGGCAGGGATTGCCGCCGAAAATAAGCGTCATCTGTATCCGGGACAGGCGGTTTATCGTATCACCAACTGGACCGCCGGCGAAATGCCGCGACAAATTCGCCTGAACCGGCAGACAGAAGCCTGTCTGGGATCCGTCTTTTTCCGGTATGGATTCACACCTGGAGGAAACCCTTTGGGATTTCGGGATTCTCTCCGGAACAACTATTACAAGCATCCGGCTGTCCCCCCTGCCATGACCTGGAAAGATTCCCTGCCGGCACCGATACCCCAAAATTTACAGATTGAGTTTAATGAAGCCGGTGCAACTCTTACCTGGGAGGCCGGTGAGATAACAGAAGCCCATGACGACACCGCGTACCGTTACCTAATCTATAAATGGCCTTTAGGTGAGTCTCTGAACCGGGAGGATAATGCTCATCTGTTGGCGGTAATTCCTGCGATGGAAAAATTGACTTTTACAGACCCGGAGTTTGAAAACTATCAATATGGAATATCCGCTCAGGACCGGCTGAGCAATGAGAGTGATCTGATCCAGACAACCACATCCGGTATAGATTGTTTTAAACCCTCAGCATCTGCCTGGCAACTACACCCGGCCTTTCCCAATCCCTTCAATCCGGTGGTACAGATCCGGTATACCATCCCCCATGCCGCCCGTGTCCAACTTACCGTTTACGACATCCGGGGACGGGAGATGTTTCAGGAATATATCGACCATGAACAAGCGGGCATCTTTACCCGTGAATGGAATGCATCGGCATATCCTTCAGGAATTTATATTCTTACAATTCAGGCTCCCGGTTTCAAATCGGCTCAGAAAATAAGCCATTTGAAGTAAATGATGAATTGGGGTTCGTGAAAGATTAATGGATTTTTATAATTAGCTATATTTTTTCTCAATCCTTTTGAATAGCGAACACAGTGAAATGTTTTAATTGTTGAAAGCCAAAGGCATTTGATGTTGAATATGGCAAAACAAATGAACGATTTATCTATAAAACCTTATCTGTTAGTGATCATGAATTCACGCATCTTCTTGCCGGTGCGGGTATACTTCGATACTGCTTATTAACCGTTCCCATGACAGATCTCCAAAGTCTAAATGTAAAAAATATCCTGATGACCGGTAATTCAATACAACTGCAAAAGGGCAGTCTACTCAGTGACTGTACGTCGCTTTGCTCCTGGTGTTTCAACCAAGTTAATCCCCCAATCCAACCCATCGTTTAATCTTTCGGGCGGACACATGGATCCGCTCTCCCCTACGCCCATCTCTCAATCTCTCTCCTTCACTCCATCTCCCCGTCTATCCCTCATGCCCTTGTACCTTCTCTCCATCGCGCCCTCTCTTCCTCACAGATTATAGGTTGGGTTTTGAGAAAGAACATACAAAATCAGATAATTCTATTCTTACTATATAGGAAAATCCCTATGCTTTTGAACCCCAAGTAATAAAATAATCCCGAACCCAGGCAAATGCAAGATTATATTATCTTTAATATATTAGAATTTCTTGCTTATTTAATGACCTGAATCAAATCGGCATTATCTTTATCGGCAATGGTAAGATGTTCACGCATAACATTCCGTGCCCCCTCGCTGTCGTGATTGACAATTTTTTCAAAGAGGAGTTCATGATACTGGACTGCTTTTTCCTTTACATGCGGGACTTTCTTATATACAAGGGAGCGGATTTTTGGCATCAGATTATACACCGGTTCCAGAATCATTGGGGCCAGGGGATTTCCGGAAGCCCTGGCAATGCTCATATGGAAATCCGCATCAATCCGGGCTTCCTTTTCGGCATCTTTTTCTGAACAGGATTTGAGCTCGCTGATGGTTTTGATAATTTCCGACAAATCAGCCTCTGTACGGTTTTGTGCTGCCAAAGCAGCCATAGAGGGTTCCACAATTTTACGGAGTTCCATGACATCCCGGATTAATTTCTCATTTAAATTCAATTCCAGGAAAAGACTCATGGGTTTAATTGCACGCTCCCGTGTAAAATTGGCAACATAAATACCACTTCCCTTCCGGATGTTAATCAATCCCCGGGCACTTAGCATTTGCAATGCTTCCCGGAGAGCGGTACGGCTTACTTCAAACATCTCGCAGAGCTCTTTCTCCGTCGGCAATTTGTCTCCCGGCAACAGCTTTCGGTCCCGAATCGCCTGCTCAATTTTCAACTGAACTTCCTGGCTTAATGTCTTGGAATTACCAATCTTGGGAAACATTTGATTCATTTCTTTTCATCCTTAATCTAACGTATTAATCTAATAAATTAATTATCTGTAATCAAACAATTTGTCGTATGTCTGATAACTTTTCATCATAGAGTCATTTCAAATATGTTATTTTCAGAAGTTCAGAGTGCTTATTGATGGTCCCAACCACATAATATACACCCGTTGCCAAATGCCGGGGTTCCCAGTGCAATTCCCAGGTCCCCTCTTCTATGTATCCGTTATATAAACTCTCAACAGCTCGACCGTTCACATTTTTCACACTGAGGTTGAGATGACCCGGCGTTTCAATAAAGAGGCTTAGCATGATTGAGGGATTGAATGGATTGGGATAAGCCGTTAACAATATAAATGCCTCC
>LGGY01000225.1 GCA_001509335.1 Fidelibacterota bacterium 46_43 | reverse complement strand
TAATAGTTTGATTGCATTGGTTATTTGGTCTTCCTTTCTTTTTCTTTTTTTTCTGCTATTTAATGTTTAACTGTGTGTACGCAAAAATATAGAAAGACCTAAAACTGCTACACAGTGTTCAAAAAGCCATCACATGTTGAACACCGCGTAGCAGTGATTGAACGCCGTCAGGCGTTGTTTTACAGATTCAAGAATTCCCTCAGGCCGTCATTCCACCATCCACCGGATTGACGGTACCCGTAATGAACTCACTGTCATCACTGGCAAGAAACAAGACCAGTTTCGCAACGTCCTCATTTGTCCCGTATCGACCCAGAGGAATAGATTGTTCAAAATTTTTCTTCGCTTCTTCCCCCTGTCCCGGAGCAAATCCTTCTTCTAAAGACCGCATCATCCGGTTGTCAATGGGAGACGGATTGATTGTATTCACACGGATTTTATGGGGAGCTCCTTCCATGGCAGCAGAGCGCATCATCCCGATAATTGCATGTTTACTGGTCACGTAAGGCAATATATTGGGGGTTCCTTTTAAACCGGCAACAGACGATGTGATAATCACCGAGCCGCCTTTTCCTGTTTTTTTCATCAGGGGAAAGATATATTTGAGCCCATAATATACCCCATGGACATTCACATCGATGACTTTCCTGTACAGGTCCGATGGATAATCCTCCAAAGGCAGGACTTTTCCTTCAATTCCTGCATTGTTGAAAAATACATCAACATGACCGAAAAGGTCTTCTGCTTTTTTTGCATAAGCCTGGACCTGTTTTTCATCTGTTACATCCGCTGCATAAAAGTGCACGTTTGGATTGTTTATTTTTTCAACAATCTTTTTCAAATCATCTTCATATAAATCAACAAGAAGAACCTTTGCCCCCTCTTTGGCCATCAATTCACCGGTCACAGAACCAATTCCACCGGCACCACCGGTGATGACTGCTGTTTTTCCTTCAAAACGTTTCATTTGCTTTCCTCCTTTTTTGTAATAAGAGGTTTACAAAAATAAAAAGTTACTCGACAATCCCCCTTCGCTTTTATCAGCTTTCAAACGCCCTTGGCGTTCAAAGATTCAAAACTCACTCCGCTCTCGTTTCAAAAAATTTAGCATTGCTACGTAGTGTTCAAGAAAACATCACATATTGAACGCTGCGAAGCACCGTTTGAAAGCCGTGCAGCGGCTATTGAAGACCGAACGCAGTGAGGTGCTTGAACTCCATGAATTGCTAAGCCATCAGTATGACCGTTTCCCCATCCTCTTCACACCGTAAATAGCCATCCTTTGTGAATTCCCGGGGTATCACAATCTGCTGATGTTTTCCCTCCGTTAAAATCATAGGTTTATCTTTGCTGTACAGTAAGCGGTTGAGTTCAGGCAGGTAATGGCTGAAACGCTGGTGGATAAAATCCCGGTAGTATGCATCCGCCCGGTCCAGAAGATCCTCCAAAAATGATTTCGGATCCGTGGGATTTCCTGTCAGTTCATAGAGTGAAATCGCCGGTAACCGGAGATTGGAAATGTGCTGCATGGGATTGTTGAGGTTGATGCCCATACCGATGACAGCGCGTGAGCTCTGATAGGCCGTTTGGCTTTGAATCAGGATGCCGGCGATTTTGTGATGATCTGCGTACACGTCATTCGGCCATTTGATCGTGAAAAAATCCTCCCCGGTCCGATCCGCCAGGACATTCCGGATAGCCAGGGCACAAAGGAGCACATAGGGGTATAAAGAACCCAGCCGGGGAATATCCTCAAATAAAATGGAAAAATAGAGTCCACCCTGTGGGGAATTCCATACCCGGTTGTAGCGACCATGTCCTTTGCTTTGCCTCAGACTCCATAAAACATCCCCGGAATGGAAGATTTTTTCCGGATCCTTCAGCATCACGTCATTGGTGGATGTAATTTCTATGGTTTTAAAGACTCTTTTGGCGATTTGGCGATGGGGATAGGTGATTATTTCAAGGTTTGAAGGGGATTGATCTGTCATCGAATCATTGCCTCGGGTTTTAAGATATTATCCAGTTCTGTTTCGCTCATCAGGTTTTTATCCAAAACGATTTCCCGGATGCTTTTACCCTTTTCAAGGGCTTCCCGGGCCAGGGTAGAACACATCTCATATCCCAGTCTGGGCAGGAGAGCGGTAACAATACCAATACTCCGTTCCACATATCCCCGGGTTACGTCAGGATTGGCCGTTATATTCCGGACCGTCCGTTCTGCCAATACGATGCAGGCCTGCCGGAGATGACTGATACTTTTAAAAAGAGACCAGGCGATCACCGGTTCCATCACGTTCAGCTGCAACTGCCCCGCCCCGGCCGCCATAGTGATGGTCACATCGTTGCCGATAACCTCAAAAGCCACCTGATTCACCACCTCGGGAATGACGGGATTTACTTTGCCGGGCATGATGGAACTCCCGGGCTGGACAGGAGGGAGGTTGATTTCATGAAGTCCGGCCCGTGGACCTGAAGATAAAAGCCGCAGATCATTGCAGATTTTGTTCAGTTTGGTTGCCACCCGCTTTAACACACCGCTCACCTGGACATAGGCACCCGTATCCTGGGTGGCTTCCACCAGGTTTTTGGCCGTTGTCATTTTTTTGCCAGTGATGACTTCCAGGTGTTTCCGCACCGCTTCTGTATATTCCGGATCGGCATTGAGTCCCGTCCCGATGGCCGTGGCTCCCATGTTAATCTCTTCCAACAGCTTATCCAGCTCTTTAACCCGCTCAATATCTTCATTGATCATGATGGAAAAGGTGGAAAATTCCTGCCCCAACGTCATGGGGACTGCATCCTGGAGCTGGGTCCGCCCCATTTTGATGATATTCCTGAATTCTTTGCTTTTTGCATCAAAGGCTTTGGAGAGTTGTTTCATAGCGCCGGTGAGGAGCTGCAGACTGAACCGCAGGGCTATGCGCAAGGCGGTGGGGTAGACATCATTGGTACTCTGACTCAAATTAACATGGTTATTGGGATGGCAATATTCGTAGTTACCCCGTTTGTGTCCCATGATTTCCAAAGCCCGGTTGGCAATCACTTCATTGGCATTCATATTGGTGCTGGTCCCGGCACCACCCTGGTACACATCCACCACAAAAGCCTCGTGATGACTCCCGTCGATGATTTCATCGCAGGCCTGAATGATCGCCCTCGCCACAGCTTCATCCAGTTTCCCCAGCTCATGATTGGCCATGGCTGCTGCTTTTTTTACCATCGCCAGGGATTTAACCAGGATTGGGATCTTGCTGATGCCGATGCGGGAGATGGGGAAATTTTCCAGAGCCCTCAGGGTCTGAATACCATACAGAGCCTCTTCCGGCACATCCCTCTCGCCCAGTAGATCGTGCTCTTTCCGTGTGTAACGGACTGTCTCCGTCCCTTCCGGGGATTGTACATAGATCATGCTGTGGGCGAAGGCTTTGTAAGCATTGGTCTGAAGTCTGTCAAAGATCTCCCTGTGCCTGTGTCGCAATTTCTCCAGTCCCTGAAGATCCAGTTCCAGCGTTTTCAGCGCCGTGGCCGCTTGCCCGGATGTCTTATGTGGGGAATGATCCTGCCGGAGTATCTGTTCGGAAATCACTGATCCTGCCTGATACATGGCCTTTGCCACCATCTCATCCCCAATTCCCTGGAGGATGGTCAGGCGCCCGCTGAGAATGATGTACAAAGCCTCACGGGGCATGCTTTCGTGAAAAAGAAATTCATCTTTTGGATAGGTTTTAACCCTGGAAAGCCGGATCACAGTGTCCAGATCCTTTTTTGGAAATGATTTGAAAAGGGGCTGACTTTCCAGGATTGCCAGGATCTCTTCTTTTTTCATGGCTCACCACCTGTTTAAAATTGACGG
>LGGY01000224.1 GCA_001509335.1 Fidelibacterota bacterium 46_43 | reverse complement strand
ATAATCTCATCATCAGATCAACAAAAAATCCGCAATCATTTATAAGAAATTAGAAGATGTAGGGACAGGCCGCGGCCTGTCTGAAGTTAGCGTCGCTGCGCTCCTGGCGAATCAATCGAATCAATCGAATCAATCCCCCAATCTATTCAATCATCCAATCCAATCAATCTATTCAATCCCCCAATCTATTCAATCATCTAATCAAATCCCCCTATGCGTAAGCAGATTTTAAAAAATTGAAAGATACCGGGATCCCCGAGAATAGCCCATATAAGCATCCGAGAAAAAAAGTGACAACTTTTTGCCGGGTGTGCTGTCTTATGTGTGAAAAACAGAGAAGAACAATGAGAATTCAACTGACAATAAGAACCATTGCTTACATCGCCCTGATCGTGATCGGCCTGCTGATGGCCGGCGACAACGAAATGACCCGGATCTGGGCATGCTTCATCCCGGATCCGGTCCATGAGGCAGGCGCCGTCATTTTCCCTTTCTGAGAAACCCAGGAACACGCCACAAATTCCATCGTAACAGATGAAAGTGACTTAGGTTTCACTTACCATACATCAAAGGGGTCCTCACTGGGACCCCTCTCCCGTTTGGAGGGATTTTTTTTCACATGGGGATGTTTATCCAGCCAGGCCAAAAATTCAAGGTCTCCGGCCAAAAGGTCATAGTTACGAAGATTCTCCGGCCGGACCCAGTCTATACTTTGAAAGACTTTATTCTGTATCCTTCCGGCAAACGAGAGGATTTGAAAAAAATGGAGGGTGATGATTTCGCGGTATTCGTATTGGTAGGGATAGGAAACGATTTGATTGACTTCGGTCACATGGATGGCGAGTTCTTCCGTCAGTTCGCGGATAAGGGCCTCTTCGGGTGTCTCGCCTGCCTCTGCTTTTCCACCTGGAAATTCCCATTTTAAAGGATGGGGATCGCGGGGCAGGCGTTGGCAAAGGAGAATTACATCATCAGCCATAAGTATTCCTGCTGAAACATGTATCATGAAGATTTCTTCCGCCGGAAAATCATGAAATTTTCAAAACGTCCTTCTTCCCCCCTTCTCAGCTTTTTTACATTGCTTCGGTGAGTCCACACGATGAAAAAGGGTATGATGATGCTGAAAATCAGCAACCATCGGCTGATATCATATCCCAGAAAATAGAGTACAATGTGAATAATCCCGAAGAGACTCACGGCCAGCATGGAGGCCACGGAGATATAGCCGGTGAGAAGGAAGGTGAGGATAAAAACCAGGGCGCATATAAGTACGATAACCGGTGCAATAGCCAGGGCCATCCCCGTAGCGGTGGCCACCCCTTTGCCGCCCCGGAATCCTCCAAAAACCGTAAACGTATGCCCCAAAATGGCACTGACACCTGCCAAAATCATGAGTCCCACTGGATCTCCGCTCCCCAGCCGTGAAATCCAGTAGGCCGAGGCAAATCCCTTGAACATATCCAACAAAAGGGTCACAATCCCCGCAGCCACTCCCAACTGGCGAAAGACATTCGTCGCCCCCATATTGCCGCTGCCCAGGATCCGGATGTCCACCCCTTTCAGGATGTAACCCATAATCAGGGCCGTGGGAAATGATCCGGCCAGATAAGATAAGACAATCACCCAGACATTATTCATGATTCATCTCCTCCCTCCTCGTCTGAAGATTTGAGGGGATCCGGCATCCTGTCGTGATTCAGATCCCGGTGGACCGCCATCTTCCGTTTGCTGGGAAAAGGCATCCTCGGCGGTGATACCATCCCCCCGGATATCAACATTTTCAATCCTTCTTCAATGGTCATTTTCGTGTCCACCGCATCCTCCCAGGGGATAAATAACATGTAGCCCGATGTAGGATTGGGGGTGGTGGGAACAAACACGTTGTACATGCGCATGCCATCTGCCGCCAAAGACTGTCCGGTGACAAAGCCGATGGTCCAGATCCCCTCGGCAGGATACTGGAGGAAAATCACCTTCTGAAATTCTTTCCGCCGGGATGATCCGAGAATTTCCACAATCTGCCGGGAAACAGTGTATAAACTTCCCAGAATGGGCAGCTTGGACAGGCGCATCTCAATGCGCTCAAACATTTTTTTTCCCAGCCAGTGGTTCACAAAGGCACCCAGAAGGAAAATGATGATGAAAGTGGAAATGAACCCTATGCCAGGGAAGTAAAAAGGGAGAATTTCCCGGATATAACGGCCGAAAATATTATCTATAAAGCCAAAAATAAACTGAATGGTAAAAATGGTAATCCCCAGGGGGATGGCCACGATCAGGCCCGAAATAAAATTTGTTTTGACATTCTGCTTTTTGAACAGGTTTTTCCACATGCTCATGGGTTGTTTACTCTCCTTCGCTGACACGTTCCGGATGCTCCGGGCACGTCTTTGGGATTTTCTCTCCCTTTTTAGAATAAGGACCGGGACAAAGGTCACACAAGCCACATACTTCACAGCGGGGATTCCGGGCGGTACACACGGTCCGCCCATGATCAATAATCATATGATTCCACTTGATCCAGTGTTCCCGGGAGAGGATTTTCTGCAGATCAAATTCCACCTTCACCGGATCGGTATGGCGGGTAAAGCCCAGATGTCGGGAGATCCTCCCCACGTGGGTATCCACCACGATACCCGGTTGATGATAGGCAACTCCCAAAATCACATTGGCTGTTTTCCGTCCCACACCGGGCAGGCTTACCAGTTCTTCCAGGGTATGGGGGACTTTCCCCTTGTATTTATCTACAATCATTTGGGATGCAGCCAGAATATTTTTCGCCTTGTTGTTAAAAAAACCGGTGGACCGGATGATGTCTTTCAATTCAGGAAGCGGTGCCTGTGCCATTTCTTCAGGAGTACTCCAGCGGCTGAAAAGTTCAGGGGTAACTTTATTCACCCGTTCATCGGTACACTGGGCCGAGAGGATAGTCGCCACCATAAGCTGGAAGGCATCCACATGGAGCAGCGAACAGGCACTGTCGGGATACATGCAGTACAAGCGATGGATAATCTTTTCAGCTCTGCGCTGTTTGGATTCACGGGTTTCGGTGTCCCGGCGTAAATTCACTTTATCATCCCTTCGGTTTCATCGTAAATTAGCAAAGGTAGAAAGGAAAGCCAAAAATTAATACACCATGAATCTTGAACTTTTACAGCATTTTCTCGAAGAAACCCCCTTGCTGAACATGCATGACACCACCCTTTTTGCGTTGAATGAAAAACAGCGGTGGGACAAAGTCGATCCGGAAACCCGCACCCGGCAGATCTATGAATTTGTCCGGGATTCCATCGCCTACGGTTTTCCCAAAAAACCTTTTCAGCCGGCATCAGAGGTTTTATCCGCCGGGTATGGGATGAGTGTTTCCAAAAGCATCCTCCTTATGGCCCTGCTACGATACGTTCACATGCCCTGCCGTTTTCACGGCTTTCTCATTAAAAAAGAGTTCCTCCGGGGCATTCCCGAGGATTCGGTCTACAAAAAAATCCCGCCTCTGTTGGTCCACGCCTGGGTGGAAGTCCTCCTGGATGACCGCTGGATTATCCTGGAAGGTGCCACCCTTCCCAAAGCCTTCATCGAAAAACAAGCAGCGAAAATTCCCTTCGGGACCGGCGAATTCAACGGACTGGGCCTGGGAGTTCACGAATTGGATAACCTTTCGTACGAATGGACGGGGAAACACACCTATATCCAACGGAATGCCATCCTGCGGGATTATTCTGTCTTTAACGCTCCCGATCACTATCAGATGGTTTTCGGAAACGAACTGAAAAAAATCCGGACCTATTATCCCGGAAAACGGCTGATCAAAAAGCTGAACAAACATTTGAATGCCCTTCACCCGGCGTAAAAACATCCTCCCG
>LGGY01000065.1 GCA_001509335.1 Fidelibacterota bacterium 46_43 | reverse complement strand
ATTTATTAATTCAATTTTTGAATATTACTTAAGCAGAAACTTTAATACAGCATCCATCAGGGTATTCCGGTCAGCTTCTTCAAGAATTGTTTCAAAGGGGAATCCCATGACAATATGGCGGTAATCACCGTCGTAAGCCACGGCGGCACTGTAGTAATTATCCCCATAGCGCAGGATGGTTGTGGCCAGGGAATCCACCGGGTCGATGGCATCCACGGCTTCTGCCTGATAGATTTCGGGATGGTAACGGGTGTTGAAGGAGAGGGTCGTGCCGTCTTTCAGGAATGTATCCTCAAAGGAAATGGCCTTTCCGCCCCATTCGGCATAGGAGGATGCCAGGGTGAATTTCAGCACATCCATGGCAAACAGGCTGTCCGCTTTGCTCTTTCCGTTTTTGAATAAATCCGTCCCCACATACGAACCGGAGATGAACATCTTCCCGCCACCGGTCAGATAGTTTGTAATCAGGAACTGAAGTTCCGGATCAAAGGTTTGAAACTCTGATTTCATTGTTGAAGATAGCCCCGGGGTTGTCTTCTCTTCACCCAGGATCAGGACAACAGCCGGGACATCCTTCAGTCTGTCCGGAATTTTCACAATGGCTTCATCGGAAGTTGAAAGAAAGCTATATCCTGCCTTGAGGATGGATTGGCCGTACACTTCAGGAAAATCATAGGTATTTCCCGGGGTGACTTTTTGTTCATGATACGCCATGCTGGCCCCGTGTCCGGGTGCATCGTTGGTCAGGAAGGGGGATGAGGGTGCCCAGTCCGTCTGCCGGCCTGTAAAAAGGTAATCCTTTCCGTCGGCAACGCCCATATCCATAAAACCGGCAAATCCTTCAAAAATATTCGTTTCCACCGTAGCGGGACCGCTGACCCGGTCAAAGCCGTTAATCACCCAGACGGTTGTATCGGAACGGGAGGAAAATCCGGCAGATAAAATTTCGGACGGAAAACTTTCACCACCCGGATTCACAGCTGTCACTTTAAAGGAGTAGATTTTATCCGTTTCCAAACCAGTCACCATGAATGAAGTATCCTCAACCGGCCGGCCGTTATCGAAGGCTTTTCCTTCCTCACGGATGTAAACCCGGTAGGATTCCGGTTCAGCCGTGGGTTCAAGGGGATCACTGACCGGTTTCCATTTCAGAACCACCGTCCCCTTTTCGGGGCTCTCCATGGTCAAATGATCCACAGGCAGGGGTTGCACCACATAAGGTCTGTCGTATTGATCTGCAATAAATTTCAGCATGGCCTTATAAATGGAGCGGCTGACGTCGAAGCGGAACCGGGGATCCCAGGTAAATTTCATGTCATAAAAATTCTGGTGGGATAAAAGTTCCAGGAGACCGGCCGGCATATTGGGGCGGAATGCTTCGGAATACATGCCCTGCATCAATTGCCGGCGTGTCCAGAACGGGTCATACTTCGCCCGGATGTCATTGACAATCTGGGTTTGGAGGATATCGGCATAATCCCGGCTGGCGAGCCTGGATTGTCCGTCGGGAAATTCGCGGTTATTCTCTTCATCAAATATACTGTAAATGGAGAGGGTTCCCACGGAGCGGCCATCTTTGCGGATTCCGGCATCCGTATGAAACGCAAAACTCAGATCCACGGGAATGCCCAGTCCCGGCGCATCGCGGTCTACATTGGGACCATAGGGTGCCCCTTTCAGGTAATTCGCCCATTCGCCACGACTTTTATAATCGTCATTGTAATCCAGGGTATCGTCATGGAAATCATAAACGAGCGTATCCGGCATGCCGGCAAACTGGAGATAATAGCGGGATGCTTCAAGCCACCGGGGCCTTCCACTGGTCCGGCCATTCCGGGCCACATCACCCATACCACCGCCGAATTTCACCGCATCGGCGGTTATCATCCGTCCCCGGCTCTCTGTTTCATTTGTCAATACGATTGAACCCTTTTCCGGATTTTGGCCGGCATCAAATTCAAAATAATCCAGGAAGATCCAGGTCCTGCCGCCCATGGTCTGGTTCACAGCGAATTCCGTCTTCCCTCCTTTGTGATACACGACATACCGGGCATCGGTCACATTCCCCGGATGGTGCTCATAAGAGACGTATACGGCATAACGCCCTGCTTCAGGTATATCAGGAATCCACCGGATTTGGGCCGTTGCCACGGAATCGGCTTCTGTCTGCCGTATAGTACCCAGGCGGAAGGGATTTACATTTTGTTCATACGGCGGATTCCCCATGGCAAATCCGGGAGAGTCACTGTTATTCCAGTCCCCTTTTTCCCTGTAGGACAAGGAATCGGAAGAATCATTATCCACAATTACCTCATGGACCTGCGTATCCCGTTCCCGGGCCACAAAAACGGTCCCGCCTGCATTTTCCAGCATGGGAATGATATAAGGAAGCATAAACGAAAGAGGCAGTTTATCCTCCACCGTTTCAAACAGGCGGGGGCGTTCCCATTCCCACCGGTCTTTTTTCAGATTATAATACCAGCCGTGACTGTGCCACAACGCGATGACATTCCCGGAAAGTCCTGAATCCGGATCGACCTGCTTGCTCAAATTACGCACCAACGGTTCGGGACGGTCCACCATCTTACCCCGGCGTGCCGGATCAGCCTCCATGGAATCCCGGTAGATATTGGGGACCAGCTCGGATATGGGGGTCTCCAGCGTGTATAAGGTCACATCCCAATTCCGGTACCACCACCCCAGCTTGTCTCTCAACGCATCATATATCATCGCAACCCGGTCCGGACGATAGGGAAAATAGGAGAAATATTGGTTTAAATAGATTTTCATGGATTGTGTCTCTTCATCAAGATGAACACTGTCTACCCGGGATTGTTGTCCAATATAGGCCGGAATTTCAGGTGTTTGAAAAGATTTGAGAAATTTTTCTGTCCGGATCACAATCCGCCGTGTCTTCCGGTCCATGTTTTTAAAATCGTAGGCATCTTTTGAAACAGGCATCATGGAAGCACATCCGCTAAGTGTCAGTGCCAGTAGTATGAGTATGTGTTTTTTCATAATGTCTCCCTGTCAAGAGTATAAGATGTTCGGTAATCGTCAGGTTACACCCTTATCATTTCAGAAGTTGTTTCAGTCTCATAATCCGCTCAAAAGATCGGTCAATCACCAATTCCTGAATTCGTCCCTTCCGAATTCCTTCCCGGATCATATCCATAATACGGAGGGCAATTTCGGGATCATAGTGATTCGCATTGGCAATGGCAAGGATATCCACACCGGCATTCAGGGCCAACTTCACGGCTTCCGCCTGATCATAGTGGTCATGTATGGCAGCCATGTTCATATCATCGGATATGACCACACCTTTGAATCCCAGCGTATTCCGGAGAAGATCCGTCAGGATTTTCCGGGAAAGGGTCCCGGGGAAATCAGGGTCCAGTTTCCGGTTATAGGCATGGGCAGTAAGAATAAAATCGGAAAATCCTTCCGAAATCAGCTGTCTGAAGGGATCCAGTTCACGGTCACTCCATCCTTCCGTCACATCCACCAGTCCGAAGTGAGAATCATTGGTGGAACTTCCGTGTCCGGGAAAATGCTTCAGGGTGGAAAAAATACCCTGATCATGAAAGACTTCAATCATCATCCTGGCATGTTTTGTGACAATGTCCGGATCAGCGGAAATACACCGGTTTCGAAGACCCAGTGCCGGATTTTGAGGATTCACGTTCACATCCACTACCGGCGCCAGATTGACATTGATCCCGAGTTCTTTCAGCAGCTTTGCCCGCCTTTTTGATTCCTCCCGGGTGAATGTCTCATCGTCCCGATCCCCGAATTCAGATGCGGAACACGCAGGAGGAAACCCATATTTTTCTTTCAGGCGGTTCACACTGCCGCCTTCGTG
>LGGY01000064.1 GCA_001509335.1 Fidelibacterota bacterium 46_43 | reverse complement strand
TGACCAATTATGTGTCCGATGCATCCCCTGAGATCTTGATTTTTATGAAGTGTGACAAATATTCCGGTTTTTTGATTATACAGAGGATTTTCACTCAAAACAGGTTTCGTATCACTAATCCCCAGTTTGTATGAAAGATAACTGCGCACAGTCCTGAGAAGCTCCTGTTTCACATGATGATCCAGTATCATATCACACCTCCGTTATTACAGCCGATGTATATCCCACAACAGATGAATCATCCCGGTTGATCTCTCCGGAATGGGTATAACCTGTGACCCGGATTTGTGTATTACCCGAGTACAGCGCTTTCATCAGGGCAATGATACCCCCGCCGCCGCATGCTTCACAGGTTTTAGAAAAAAAATAGTTTTCCAGGGTTTCAATGTCGTATTTCTTCATGGCATTTATCCACATGCCATCCATTCGCCGGGCTGTTTCAGAACTGTGAAAATGAGACAGATCGGAGCTGGCGATGATCAATAAATCCGGATCCTGAGCTTTGGCAGCTTTCAGAAAATGTGCCAGGTATTCAATGTTTTTTTCATCCTGATTTCCCATCACAACAGGAAGAAGGCGGAACCCATCCCCCAAAACGACCTGAAGGAATGGAAGCTGAACTTCCAGGGCATGCTCAAAACCATGGCCGGACTCTGAAAACCGGCATCCCGGTGATGATTCAATCAGCTTGTCAAAATCCTCCGTTCTTTCAAGTATTCCCAGAGGTGTTTCATATCCTTCTCCGGGATAGATGGAAATAAAATCAAAGAATTCCCGGTGACTCGGACTGATAACAAGGATATTTTTAAACATCTTTCCACTCAGGGATTTATAGGCTTCAGCTGCCCGCTGACCGGAGTATATATACCCGGCATGGGGTACGACAAGGCCGGAAATTTTTCCTTTCAAATCCGAATTTTCTGCATTTTCCAGAAAAACCCGGATCATGTGGGTCAGTTCACGGGGAGATCCCGGATAAAACTGACCGGCAACACTGGATTGTCTGATCATTGTATTAATCCTCCCAGATAAATCAGTGAAAGATTATAAAATGTGTGAGTATAAGCGGCAACGGCAAATCCGCGAAACAAAAAGACAAGACTCAGGATCACCGAAACGGCGGAACGGACCCAAAAGCTGTGCCATTCGAAGGCGTATTTGAATTCTCCCACATAATGGAGAGTGACAAAAACCGCTGTCGAAATAAGAATCGCCGATACCCACGACAGCCATTCATTCTTTCCCAGTGATTGGATCATGAGATAGAGTCCATACATGATAACAGCTCTGAAAACCAGTTCTTCATAGACACCTGCTCCACAACTGTAGGCTATGTTCAATGCGTGATCCGGACTGTTGACCGGTGCATAACTCATATTCAGGTGTATTAGAATGTAAAAAATTATCAGGGCGTAAATCAAGCCTTCGCCTGCCATAACCGGTATAGAAATAAATTTGATTTCACTTTCATTGAAATGGATATTGTGGAGCCATTTTACCATGATGAACACAATGAGAAAAAGAACAATGCCCGCTTCCAGACCATAAAACCCGATTTCGGACAGGAGTCTTTTCAGGAGGATATCCGCCCCGTTTCGGATTGCCACCGATTCAGATTGATAACGAATAAACATGACCGATTCATAGATAATCACCAGTGGGAGCACGGCGATAAATGAGAGAAGCGGTGATTTTGTATGTTTCAGAGGCATAACAGCTTACAAAACGGAGTAGACAATCCTTCCGTCAATTATGGTCATCAAGGTTTCGATGGAGAGAAAATCCTCTGTCTCGAAGGGGTCCTCACTGATAACGATCATATCCGCCAACATACCGGGCAGCAGTTTTCCCACCAGATGTTCTTTGCCTGCTGCAAGGGATGGATGTATTGTCAATGCATCGATACATTCATCAATGGTCAGACTTTGTTCGGGATACCAGGATTTTTCTTCTTTTTCCGGATATCTGAAAACTGCTGCATGGACAGCTTTCCAGGGATTTACCGTTTCAACAGGTGCATCTGAGCCTATGATGACATTGGCTCCTGTATTCCACAGATCCCGGTAATTATAGGCATGGTCACAGTTATCCTTCCCCCAGATTTTCTCTGCAAGGTGAATATCCCCGGGCAGGTGCGAGGGATTGATACATATCGTCAGATTGCGCCACAAGGTTCGGTTTAAAAGATCTTCGGGAATATACTGGACATGTTCCAGGCGGCATTTTCCGTCATATTTATGTAGACTGTTAAAAATTTGTTCCAGTGCCGCATCACCTATCACATGGACCATCATATCCCAGTGATTCCGGCTTGCTTTCGAGAGAATACCATCCAATTCCTCCCGGGAATATTTTAAAAAGCTTTGAGCTGTTGTGTCGGTATAATCAAAACGTATGGCGGCTGACCGGCTACCGAGCGAACCGTCGAGAAAAATTTTCATTCCCAGAAATTCGAACCAGCTTCCTCCCCCCCCGGAACTCATCATCATGGACTCTACCGGTTTGTAATCATCCCAATAAATATAGGATCTGAAACGTGGGCCTCGTTTGGATAGGTCCTGGTATAAATCCTGATATTTGATAAAATTGTCGTATTCCTCCACGGCGTGAACAGTGGTGATTCCCTGTTTGAAAAGTTCTTTGAATATTTTTTCCGGTTCATGAAACACCGGCGATTCCATATTCCGGATAATGGGGGATATGAGTTCATTGAGGGCATCTTCCTTAATAATTCCCAGGGGTTTACCCGATGTATCCAGGGGTACCCGACCGTTTTGTATATTTTTCATAAGGATTCGGGTATCCATCAGGTCGAAAACGGGATAATTCACCCAGGCGGTGTGATAATCCTTGTTGATAAAAACAGCCTTGGTGTGAGGAGATAAAAAGTTCAGGTCACTGGCCCTGGGCATCAGATATTCATCCCAGGCATTGGCATTCCAGCCCCATCCCAAAAGCCATTCCTGTCCTTTATATTCATTCCGGATCATTTGAACCGCTTCATCCCGGCTACTGCTATCCTCCAGATTTAACTGGGTAATTTTTTTTGCCCAGTCGGAGACATGGATGTGGCAGTCACACAATCCCGGCAGTACAATCCTTCCTTCCAGATCAATCGTAATACTGTCCCGGCTGATGGACGGCGAAAACTCGTGGGATTCACCGATGGCCGAAATGTATTGATCCTCAATCAAAAGGGCGGATACCCAGGGCTTTTTGCCATCCCCCGTATAGATGCGCCCGTTATAGAGAAATATCTGACCTGCCATAATTTACCAGTAGAAAAGATTTCGTTGACTGATATTTGAGCGTCTCATCCTGTCGGTTAATGAGTGGGCAAGACGTTTCATAAACAGATATCCGACCCGGGGATTTTTGTCGAAAAGTCCGTTCAGCTTTTCGTAATCAAATTTAATGATCACGGCATCCTTATCCACCAGGGCACTGGCACTACGGGGTGCCCCGTCAATAAAGGAAAATTCACCCACTGCTTCTCCTGGTTTTAAACGATAAATATCGATTTTCTCGTTCTCATCAAAATTCACCTTCATGGTAATCTCTATCCGTCCGCTGACCAAAAAATAAAGATCACGGCTTTTTTCCCCTTCCTGAAGAAGCAGAGAACCGGCCGGAAGCTTTAAGACTTCGGTGTAGGGAATCAAATCATCGACAACAGCATTTGGCAGACCTTCAAAAAAAGTCAGATCTTTCAAAAATTCTTTAACATCCATCACGTATCTCCTTATTTTTCATCACCAAGCTGGAGAACAGCCAGAAAGGCTTCCTGCGGAATCTGTACACGTCCCACCTGTTTCATCCGTTTTTTACCTTCTTTCTGTTTTTCCAGCAATTTACGTTTCCGGGTAATATCACCGCCATAACATTTTGC
>LGGY01000223.1 GCA_001509335.1 Fidelibacterota bacterium 46_43 | reverse complement strand
GGATGTTTTCATACCTCACCACCTTTCTGTTTTATGACAGTTTCCGGTGTTTTTTCCCGTGAGGCTATGCGATATCCGTTTATAAATGTCGTTAAACACCATTTCTACAACGCGAAAAAAACACACTCTTACCTTGACTGCCAGACACAAAATCAAGTATATTTTCATAAATTTTTGAAAGTTAATGTTGCTTGGAATGATAACACCTAAGAAACTGCTGAAACTCTCCAGTCTAATTAGGCCACTTCACCCTGAAATCCTTTCAGAAACAAAACGTTCTACGCAATAATGAGATGTCAGCCCTATTCCTTGCAACCATAGAAGCGACGGAAGAAGCGATTATTAATTCTCTTTTTGCCACAGAAACCATGATCGGCCGGAAAGGTCATTCGTTTGAAGCGCTGCATGTAAACCAAGCTTAAAAAATTCTTAAAAAATACCATGCTCTCAAATAATGATATCAGACTTATAACCTTTAAAATTAACGGATCGTGATTATGAAATTATTTTTGTTAGTACTGTTAAGCTTTCGTTTTCTTTTTGCTTTTGATTCAAACAAAGAAAATGTCCTGCTGCTTGCCCATCCCACGACAGGGAATCTGAAAAACATTGTTACTTTGATTGAAAATGAATACATAAATATTGAAGATCTGAAAGTAGTGGGAATTTATAATACAAATCATAAATACGATTTTTCTTTGTCTGAAAAATATCTGAGGGATAATGAAATAGAGAATATTGTTTTAGAAGGGTTCGATTTTAATCTTCCTCTTGACGAACTGTTTAAAAACAATGATTTATCCAGTCAGTTTTATGAATTGTTCAACCGGTCTTGTGGTATTATTTTTCCGGGAGGCGCTGATATTCCTCCGTCAGTCTATGGAGAAAAAACCCATCTTCTCACCAGTTTAATGGAATATGAGCGGTTGTATGAAATATCATTTCTTTTTCATCTGACCGGAGGAAGTCAGAACGAGACTTATATTCCTTTTCTGGAAGAAAAACCAGAATATGTTATCCTTGGGATTTGTCTTGGAATGCAAATCATGAATGTGGCCGCTGGTGGAACACTATATCAGGACATCCCGATGCAAATATACGGACATCAAACCTATGAAAATCTGTTACAGTCAAATGAAGAACAGCATAAAAACTATTGGCAAAAAATCAGCTATGCTTCACAGATTCCTTCCTTTACAATTCATGAGATAAAAATTCTTATAAACTCAAGAATGAACTTTCTGAACTGTGTAAAAAGTGATTCCATGTTCAATGTTTTGTCGATTCACCATCAAAGTGTAAACCAAACCGGTAAAGATTATATTGTTACTGCTTTGTCTGCTGACGGAAAAATTACAGAAGCCATTGAACACGTTCTCTATCCTTATGTGATGGGTATTCAGTTTCACCCTGAATTGTGGACTATTTATGATGAAAACTACTCATTCCGTTCCGATCCGATCGACACCCTAAAAGCCGTCCAGCATGTATTAACAGATATGGACATGCGTTTTCATAAAGAATTCTGGCATTATTTCAGTTCTATGTTCAGACGTTAAAACGTACAGGCTCACTGCGTTCGCTGTTCAAGAATTCGGTAGTGTAATTTTCTTACTGTAAAAAGGCTCAAAGTTTTAAGATGTGGATTCATAAAAATGTCAAGTGCTTACACATGATAAAGAAGTAATACAATGGTACACGGATTTTGGATAGGTCCTGGCGTCACCTGGTTTATCTGTCTCCTAAGTATTGTGTTCATCATTTTTGTGGTATGACTGCTTTTAAAATCCCTGGCGAAGGGATTGTGCCGCTTCTATTCCCGGGATAAATCCGCCCTGGATATTCTGAAAGAACGGTACGCCAAAGGTGAGATCGACAGGGAAGAATTCGAGCAACGCAAGACGGATCTGCTGAAAGACTAAATCTCTGAATGCAGGTTTAAATCATTTAATTTGTATAAAGCGCTGATTGTTTAATCTTTTTTATCTGCTTTTTTTTCATCGTCCGGTACGATTTTGACCCGTTTCTTCGGCTTATCCATATTGATGTATTTCACCTCACCCTGGACCATGGTGAGTTTAATCCCGAAGTCGTCATCAAAGGATGTGATATCTGCAAAACGGCCTGGAAGAATATACCCGGTTTGTATTTGCCGGCTGAGGACGGTCACCGGATTGCAGGAGGCCATACGCAGGGCATCATCCACATCAAAGCCCATACCTGCCAGGTTTTTTACTCCCTTGATCATGGTCAGGGCTGAACCGGCAATGGTATCGTCGGCTTTCCGTTTGAAAACCCCTTCGTCATAATAGACTTCCTCGTTGTTGGCCATCAGGCAACCGGATTTCTGCTCCGTGGGTTTCAGGGAGTCGGTTACCAATACCATTTTGTTGATGGGTTTGACTTCCCGGAGGAGCTTGACAATGGCCGGATGAAGGTGATAGCCGTCTGCAATGATTTCACAGGAGACATTGGGATGGATCATGATGGCTCCCACCACACCCGGATCCCGGTGATGAAGCCGCCGCATGGCGTTAAAAAAGTGGGTGGAGTGAAGTATCCCTGCCTGAATGCCTTCCAGCATGTTTTCATAGGTGGCATTGGAATGCCCTGCCGAAAGGACGATCCCCTTTTTCGTGCAGTACAGGGCCAGTTCGTGCATGTTTTTCAACTCCGGTGCCACCGTCATGATGGCTATATTTTCCCCTGATTCCCGGATCAACCGGTCCATCAGATCCAGATCCACTTCTTTCATGTTTTCCAGGGGAAGGACACCCGGTTTTTCACGGGACACAAAGGGACCTTCCATGTGGAGACCGTAAATTTTTGCTCCAGGTTCAATCCCGATGGAAACTCGGACACTCCGGATAGCTTCAATCAGTTCTTTGTCCCCCTGAGGATACAAGGTGGGACAAAATCCGGTCACACCGTATTCCACAAGGGCTTTGGACATTTCCAGAATGGAATCCACTTCACCGTCTGCCGTGTCAAAGCCTCGAAGACCGTGAATGTGGGTGTCTACAAAACCGGACGAAACCCAGGAGCCTTGCATGTCGTAGACTTCCACATCTTTGGGCCAGGTCCGCTGTTTGAACCGTTTTTCACTCAGTACATCGGATATTTTGTTGTCTGTAATAATGATGGATGAATCTTCCAGCACGGTAATCCCCGTGAAGATTCTGGAATGACGAAGCACTACGGTTTTGTCCATTTTAAATCCTTTATTTTTCTGCAGGAAATTACCAAAATTTCCCATGAATAGAAAGTTCCCTTGTGAATTAATCCATTACCGACCCTGGATATATTGTCAATTCCCTGAGAGGATGGATAAGAAATCCGGTATATGCTCTCTTATTTTAGGAGGAGAATCTTCCGGCTTGTGTAAAGTCCCGGACCTTTCAGGGTCAGGAAATAGATTCCTGAACTCAGGTTTTGGCAATCCACCCGGATCTGGAAGCTGCCTTGATCCATGAATGCCTCCCGGATGTGCATGACTTCCCGGCCACTGATATCCCACAGGCTGAGAGAATACCAACCTCTTTCCGGAAGGTTTACCCGGATATTCAACACGGAATTGAAGGGATTAGGCCAGGTAGAAAGGAGGCAGGGTGAGTCCGGCAGAATCTGATCCGGTGTCATGGGCTGAATGGCTGCTGGATCTCCTTCAAAGCTCCGATGACGGTTGATGAGCACGGCGGCTGCATCGCCAAAGACGTAGGCCCCGTCCGGGGCGTCTGTGACGAGTCTGATGACCGGCTGACGCAATCCTTCCCGTAAATACACCGTGGCCACTTTTGTCCACCCCGGAATAGACGGATTTTTCTGATTCACAATCACGGTATCCGTCCCCTCCAGGTGTGTGATGAGGATTTTGGCCCGGGTGGTGGCTTTGTAATGTTTG
>LGGY01000063.1 GCA_001509335.1 Fidelibacterota bacterium 46_43 | reverse complement strand
ATACCCGCGTCAATCTGAAAAACCTTGGATGCTTCGTTATAATCGTAAGCCGTGATCACCCCCCAAATCACCTCATTATTCAAAGTAAATTCAAAGTCGTGTCGATGTGTTGAAAATCCGGTCTTGGATGCACCGGCAACACCAATGCGAATATAGGCATTTTTTTGGTATTCCGGTGCCGGATGGGTCAGGGTGATTTGTATTGTTCTCAGGGCACGCGGACCGCTGAAGGATTCGCCGTACCATTCCGTCCCTCCCTGAATCAGATTGGCCTCATCCTTTTCATAATGCACCCGTCCCCAGGCATACGGAAGGTTGACGGCATCCGAACCGGTATAATCCTGGACGGGAGACATTCTCAAAGGATCGGGATCTGGCGTATCGGCAATAAAGAGCCAGTAATGGTTCACCGTTTCATAGGGATTTGTTTCAAATGCAGCATACTGAGGGCCATCTTTCGAACGGGAATACCATCCGGAAACACTTTCCCCGAAAAAGAGAATTTTATCCTGACGCTGGAAGGGATCTTCCGTATTCCCGGTAATCAGAACAGGAATTTCACGGATATAGGGACTTTCAGGCAAGGCGAGGGAATAGGGACGGCCTCGTGTCGCACTGACATACAAGTGAATTCTGTTTTTATCCAGACCTGAAAGGACCAGGCCGTTTTCTTCCAGGTATTGGCCACTGATTTCATAAATCCCCGTTTCCCGGACTCCCATCCGGTACCAGGTTCCGGTTTCCGACAGAGGGAATGCTTTTTGAAGTTGCCGGGATACTTTGGGAAGGGTTATACGGACATCTTCCGGATTTATGACCACGTGCCGAAAAAAGGCCTCTTCCTCTGAACTTGGGGAACGGGTATGCCTTAGATCCGGAGACGGCTTCATCTCAAGGATCAGCCGTGCTTCGGTAATAAATTCACCGGGGATGGCAAAAGGATCCACAATGAGATCTGACAGGAGAACTGTTCTAAAAATTCTTACCGGTGAGAATCTGACAAATTCACCGGCAGCATTTTGCCGCATCGTGCTGAAAGGTACAGATTCCAAAACCTGAAAACGCACATACGGTGTATCCATTCCGGTCAAAGCCAGGGGTAAGCGGAGTACACGGGTCAGGCGGACAGAGTCATCGCGGGTCGCATTGGACTCGGCAAAGGTAATCCGTGTTCTCTCCTGTCCTTCAACCCAAAGTGTATCTTCATGGGGATTGGAAAACCTCAGATGAAAAATCAGTTGATCATCCTGGCTGTTTTCACGGATAATTCCATCGGGGAGCCCTGCCAAAAGAACAACAGGGAAACATAGCAAGAAGATGTATTTCAGGTGGCTTTTCATATTTTTTCTGTGTTTTGGTATCATACTCCGGGGTGTTTATGAAGTTCCATCCCCAATCAATTCCAGGTCATATTCTGACACTTCAATACACAACGTATGTTGAATATGATCGATATTCACATACATGCGCGATTTATTCTTGATATCTTTCACAATGCCTTTCATCCCGATAAAAGGCCCGGATAACACCCGGACTTTATGGCCGGTTTTAATAACTTTATTCACCACCTCAAAGGTCTCGGGGCGTTCAAGCATCCGGTGGATAAAATCAATCTGAAAATCGGGGATATGGGCCATTTCTCCCTGAAAAGTAATAAATCCCTGGACACCCGGAACCTCCAGGACATAGTATTTCAAACGGCGGTCCATATAAATAAAAAGGTATCCGGGAAAGAGGGGTAATTCGATAATTTTATAGCGATCCGACCATCGGCGCCTGCGTTTGATCAAGGGCAGATAGACCTCATAGCCTTGTTTCGTCAGCTCATTACAAATTGTCTTTTCGTGCCTGCCTCTGACATGCACAGGGAACCAGAGCCGTTCTTCATTTTCCAGTTTTATCATTTTTCATCAGTTTATACATTTTCAACAGTTCAGGAAAGTATTCATTGACTTTCGAGATCACATCCTCATGCATAGTAATTTTATCAGGCCATCGCCGTGTAAATCCTTCTTCCGGGGTTTTCCGGGTTCCGTCAATTCCCATTTTACTGCCGAAAGAGGGCAGACGGGATGCGTGATCCAGATCATCCAGAGGTCCCCGGGTAAACAGAATATCCCGTTCCGGGTCGATATGATTCAGGGCTGTCCACCAGGCTTCTGAAGGCTTCTGGACATTTACATCGTCATCCAGAACCACAATAACCTTGGCCAGCATCATGAGTCCCAATCCCCACAAGCCCTGCATCACTTTATAGGCATGACCGGGATACTGTTTTTTGATGGAAACAAACACCAGATTGTGAAACACCCCTTCCGGAGGCATGTGATAATCCCGGATTTCAGGCATCATCATCTGGGCCAGAGGCAGAAAAATCCGTTCGGTGGCATATCCCAGCCAGTAATCTTCCATAGGAGGAACTCCCACAATGGTGGAAGGATAAACGGCTTCTTTCCGGTGAGTGATTGCCGTGATATGAAACACGGGATAATCATCTTCCAGGGAATAAAATCCCGTATGATCCCCAAAGGGACCTTCTGTGCGGTATGCTTCCCCGGGATCCACGTATCCTTCGAGGATAAAATCGGCATCTGCCGGAACCATCAGATCTGTTGTGATGCTTTTTACAAGTCGGACCGGATTTTTTTGCAGAAAACCAGCAAAGAGATATTCATCAATATTTTCCGGTAAGGGGGCTGTAGAGGCATAGGTAAGAACCGGCGGACCTCCCAGAGCCACGCAGACCGGCATTTTTTTGCCCATATTCCGATATTTTACAAAATGGGATGCTCCGTGTTTATGTTGTTGCCAGTGCATGCCTGTGGTCGTGGCATCAAATTTCTGCATGCGGTACATTCCGACATTCCGTATACCGGTTTCGGGATCTTCCGTAATCACTTGGGGAAGGGTAAAATAGGCTCCTCCATCCCGGGGCCAGCAGGTGATCACCGGCAGAGTATCAAGGCTGGCCTCCTTTCCTGTCCGAACCACTTCCTGAACCGGAGCGTGTTTCACCTGTTTCGGCGGGAACTTTGCAGCTTCCAGTAACTGTGAAAAAAGAGATAGTTTATCCGAAAACCCCTGGGGAGTTTTTTGCCGGATTATATTGCGGATGCGTTCACCGATTTCATCCGGATGTGAAACACCCAGGGCCAGGGAAATCCTGTCGGGAGATGCAAAAAGGTTTTGGGCAAGGGGAAAATCCGCCCCTTTTACCTGCTTAAAAAGGAGTGCAGGACCGCCTTCTTTCACAAAGCGATGGGATATTTCACTGATTTCCAGGTAAGGGTCCACTTCCCGGTCAATTTCCAACAAATCGCCTTGTTGTTTTAATGTATCAATAAACGCTTTCATGGATGGAAAAAGCATCTGACCCTCCGGTTTACGGAAAAATTAAAAAATTATTTCAAGGGGAAAAAGAAAAGGTGTCGGTGACACCTTTTCCATATTTTATAAACATATCGGATTTACTCGGCAACTTCTTTATCTTTTCGTGATGTAATCAAAATGGTCACCACCATAATAATCAATAGCACAAACGTGGCATATCCGTATTCTCTGCCGGAAAATTCGATCAGGTCTTTCAAGCGGCCGATGAGGAGTGAGATACGGCCCATGACGGCAAACCCGAAGGATGCACCGAAGGTAATCATCAAAAAGTAGATTCCTACCCGGCTGATTTTTCCAAAAACGCCTGTATGTTCCACAGAGAAAAAGAAGTAGAAAAGTCCTGATACAACTCCGACAATAAGCACAATATTATTGATACTATCCCCAAGATTTCCGGTCCAAACGGGTAGGATAGTTCCCTGAATCTGGGACAGCACATCCGAGCTCAGGTATCCGTAGAGTCTGAGTCCGGCAGCCATTCCCACAACATAGGCCAGGGACCAGCGACTGAGCCA
>LGGY01000222.1 GCA_001509335.1 Fidelibacterota bacterium 46_43 | reverse complement strand
CACATGCAGTCCAAGCAGCTGGCATCAAGATTCAAACTGCAAGCCATGTGGTTGACATTGCCCTTGCGAGTGATGGATTCCGCGTGTCATTCATTTTCAACAACAACACGCATCAAAGAAATTTTGAAAAGATCATCGTGTCTGCAGGTGGAAAAGCCTACCCGACCCTGGGGACAAAGGGAGACTTGTATCCGATCATTGCAAATCTCGGGCATACGATCAATCCAATCAAGCCCGCTCTTGCCCCTGTCCTTACAGAACTGGGCGATCTCAAACAGCTCAAAGGGGTGCGGCTGGACCTCGGAACCGCCCTCTATCAAGGAACTGAACAGATCGCATCCACAGCGGGAAATATGATCTTTACAGAATGGGGCTTGAACGGTCCGGCTGTGATGAACCTCAGCCACCACATACCCGATCCTCCCGGGGATTCAATCGCCCTCTCGCTCAACCTCCTGCATTTTATTAAAGATGATTTCTATGCGCTTCTTTCGCAAAATCACCAAAAACAATTCCCGGTTTCGCTTCTGCTAAGCGCCTTCTTTCCGCCGAAAGTCGTAGAAACCTACACAAATTTAGCTGGCGTTGCAAAAGAAAAGCCTTTAAACCAGATCAGCGATCAAAGCTTCAATAAACTGATCAATACGCTCAAAGATACCCGCTTGAAGGTCAAAGGTGTAAGGGGTTATAAGTACTGCCAGGCATCAACAGGCGGGGTGCCAGTTCATGAAGTCAACCCTAACAGCCTTGAATCCCGCATGCATAAAGGCATGCATTTAACAGGTGAAATTTTGGATGTCGTCGGACCTTGCGGTGGGTACAACCTGCACTTCGCCTTCGCAAGCGGCGTCATTGCCGGCCGGTCAGCGAGTAAAACAAAAAGTTAATAAAAGAGAAAACTGGAGATACTATGTCAGAGACAAAGAAAAAACGGACGGATATGCTGCTTTTACTGCCAACGGGGCTCTTGCTTTTGGAAGGCATCATCGTCGTTGTATTGTTAGCGACAGGTTACGAAATCAAGGAATCATTCTTATATTTTCTGCTCCTCTTAGCAGCCTTCTTAATCTTCCAGATAGGTCGCCAGATTTCAAGGCGATTACGCGTGCAAAAATCCGTCGGAAAGGTCGAAGATGGCAAAGCACTGGTGGATACGGGGCACCCTTTTGAAGCCATCAAATTATGGAAAGAACTGTTGCTCAGCCTGCCCAGGGACAAATACCTTGCGGTGTTGGACATGCTTGAAGAGACTTATGAGAATGAAAACCTGGCTGCAGGTGTTCAACAAATCAAAGCTACCAGAACCGAGTCCCTTAATTTCTTTGAGATAACAAAAAAAACCCAACGGGCAACGGCTGATGATCGAAAAGCATGGCAAACCAAAGCCATGGAGCTGAGAAAAATGGTTAAAGCACTGCCAACAGAACCTGATCAGAGTCTTACAGATGCCCTGAATGAAGATTGAAGGAGTAATACAATGGGACAACCACAATTAAGCTTTTTTTGTGAACTGCCAAAGGATGAACTCACGAAATTATTTGACGGCAGATTTGTTATTGATGATCTGCGTGATTTGGATGCCACCCTGTGCCTGGGGGTCCTTGATTTATCAGAAGCACGGGCAAAGGTTGTGGAGCGGTTGAATAAAGCCGGCGTCCCGGTTATTGCCTGGCTGCTTCTACCAGAAGAAGATGGGTATTGGTTCAATGCCGAAAATTATGAACAGGCTGCTGCAAGATATGTTACATTTAAAGCCTGGATGGACCAATATGATCTCAAATGGGCTGGCATCGGTCTGGATATTGAACCCAATATCAATGACATGCGAAGCCTGACCCGAAAAGAAGATGTCAACCCAATATTAGCAAAAACTTTCCATCGTTTCACCAATAAGCAACAAATCCGAAAAGCCCAACGAGCTTATCAGGCTTTAATTGATTTGATTCATGCCGACGGCTACGAGGTTGAAAGTTACCAAATTCCATTGATCATTGAAGATCGGAAGGCAAAGGCAACTGTTATACAGCGTACCCTTGGTTTGATTGATATCGATGTTGAGCGTGAAGTGTTGATGCTTTATTCCAGTTTTTTCCGTCCGGACGGCGCAGCACTATTGTGGAGTTATGCGCCGGATGCGGATTCCATTGGGGTTGGCAGCACTGGTGGCGGTGTGGATATTGAGGGTGCGATCGATGTAGCACCTCTTTCCTGGGAGGAATTTTCCAGAGATCTCCACTTATGCGTCATGCAGGGAAAGCCCATTCACATCTTTTCTCTGGAAGGCTGTGTGGAACAGGGTTTTCTTTCAAAATTGAGCACATTCGCCTGGGATGATCCAACCGACGTTCCAGGAAAAAGCATGGTTATACGGGCTGGGCGAACAGGGATTGCTTCTTTGTTGTGGACTTTAGAACGCCCCTGGGTGATTTTGTTGACCCTCGCTTCAGTCATTGGTCTCGGTTTTCTGTTCAAACAGAGTGAGGATAATAAAGGATCATGATTTGTGCACAAGTGGTTTGCTAGCAGGTAATTAAAAGTTGTCCACTGCAAAAACATTAAAAAATCAAACCATGGATCGATGTACAAAATCCTTCATAAAAAACAAAAAATTTTTTGTGGGCTATAATAAGATCATAAAATAAATTTATTCTAAAAAGAAAGAGGCATATTAATGCAAGAAAAGAAAATCCCAGTCGTCAGTATTATTTTTTATGTTCTGGCAGCAATCCTTTTAGCCTATTCTGTTTGGGCGCTAAGTTTTTCAATTAATTATGTTTCAACTGCTGTCGCACAAAACCAATTAATAATTGATGGTTATGAGTTTGAGGTTGCAAGTTTCTACATGTCCAATGTTGCACAGTACATGGTGTTTGCAGCCATTTTATTTGGTATTGGTTGGGTTGTGCAGAAAATCGAGGTCCTGAGAACAGAATGCTTTGAGCTCGACGATGATGATATGTTCGATGATGAATGGCTCGAAGAAGTTGAAGCGGAAATTGAAGAGGAAATTAAAAAAGAAGATCTTGAGGCTGAAATTCGAGAAGAATAGTCCCAGATAACAATCATTCGATAAGGAAAATCTACAATCCAGCCGTTGACCAGCTGGATTGTTTGTTTAATATTTTCGAGCTTCTCCCAGGAATATTTCCGTTATTCTCCCAGGTATTGTTCCTCAAATTGCTGCTTCTTTTGTTTGTGCAGCACCAGCACCTTTTTCTGAACCTCTGCCAGCCTCTCCCCTCGCAAGGGATACCACATGAGAAGCAAGGCGCCCAATAGACAGGCTGCCTTCTTCCACATCTTTACTGATCAGATTGGCATCAGCTGATATGACCATAATCCCAAGGACAATTGGCATGTAAGAAAAGAATTCCAGTTGTAAAAAGCCGCTCGGGGTGAATAAATCCACATCGCCGCCGAAAAAAGCCATTAAATCCTCAGGAAAGGCATTAATAACTGCATCAAATCGACATCTCTTTGGAAAAAAGTGTTATAGATTTCGAATAAGTAATAACACAAAACACCCAATCCAATCCCCCAACCCAAAATCATCAACCCGTTCTTGTAGAGCCTTCGCTTAAAAATCGCAAACATGCTTATGCCTCACTTCCATTATCTTCATAATAATTTAGAAAGACCTCTTCCGTCACCCGGCAAATAGCCAAACCTTATCTTTTACATCCTGGGGAGAGTGCTGAGGATCAATATCGAGGACCCTGATCTCACCGCTGCTTGGCCGAAGCAAATCCAGCATGCAGCGAATGGTGGTCGTTTTTCCCGCGCCATTAGGACCAAGAAAACCAAATATTTCGCCTTTCTTAACCTCCAGATTCAATCCCTGAAGGGCGTGCACCTCACCTTACAAAAGAATTTATGAACATCCTCGATTTTTATTGCGATCTCAGTCATTCAAGAACCTTTCAATTATGTTTTCATGAATTAATTCAAGATCACTCTTAGCCCAATTTATGTAATATAAGGAATGAAGAGCAAAAGATTATTGCCTACTTTTTTGAAAAAGGAACAAATGTTAAGATACCCCCTTGTAAAATCATTTAGTGAAAATCTAATTCCTCAACCACCTCAACCAACCTGATCCAATCATCAAGAGAAAGTACTTCAGGTCGTTGACGCGGATCGATTCCAGCCTTTTCAAGTAGGGCTGCAGCTGCCTGCTTATCTTTACCTAATAAAGGACTCAAAGAACCGCGCAGCATTTTTCTTTTTTGGTTAAATGCGGCGTGCGCCAAGTTAAAGAGCGTTTTAATGCCCTCTGCTGACAATTTCGGCTGTGGATAAACGTCAATTATCAAAATGCTTGAATCAACATTTGGCTCAGGATAGAAGCAACTCGCTGGGATTTGGCTGCCAATCCGGGCTTCGCCGTAAACCTGCACAGACAATGAAAGCAGGCTCATTTTTTCATCTTTATTGATAATGCGCTCTGCTACTTCACGCTGCATGGTTAATACAATCCGCGCTGGTCTGACTTCACCCTCAAGCAAGTGCCGTATGACGGCCGAGGTGATGTAATATGGGATATTTGCTACGACAAGGTAGCCATCATCATTGAAGAGTGACTCCAGTGATAATGCCAAAATATCACCCTTAACCAGGTTAATATTCTCAAAAGCACGGGTGACTTCTTCAAGGATAGGGAATAAATTCTGGTCAATTTCAACAGCAGTTACCTGCTTGGCTTGTACAGCTAATAAGCGGGTCAGATTTCCAACACCAGCCCCGATCTCCAAAACCCTG
>LGGY01000062.1 GCA_001509335.1 Fidelibacterota bacterium 46_43 | reverse complement strand
GTGCCCCTATTGCCGTGAAACCCGGGAATTGCTCATGGAATTTGCTGAAATTTCCGATAAAATCCGGGTGGATGTGTACGATGCTGACAAGGATACCGGTGAAATCAATGAACTGGGCATCGAGCGGGTTCCGGCCATTGCTCTTCTGGATCATTCCCTGAAAGATACAGGGATCCGGTTTTACGGGATGCCGGGAGGATATGAAATTCATTCTCTTCTGGGGGCAGTTCTTGTTGTTTCCAAAAGACAGACCGGGTTACCGGAAGATTTGGTCCGGCAGATCCGTCGTGTGGATACACCGCTTCATATACAAACATATGTCACGCCAACCTGCCCTTATTGCCCTTCTGTGGTACGGCTCATCCACAAAATGGCGTTTCTTAATCCCCTGATCCGGGCGGATATGATTGAAGTAACGGAATTTCCTGAATTGGGAAAGGAAGCAGGGGTTAAAGGCGTTCCCAAAACTATTGTCAACCATCTTGTTGATCTGGAAGGCGCCTTGCCTGAGGATCAGTTCATTTACACAATTATAAAAAATATCAATAAATAATCTGGAGGAGCGGATGAAAGTAACATTGCATGGACTGGCGGATCATTTAACATTTATGGCGAAAGGGGATTCAGGTCATTGGGTTGTTCTGGATGCCGATGAGTCTTTACATGGCTTTAATGCAGGGACACGGCCTATGGAGCTGGTTCTGGAAGCTTTGGGCGGATGTACAGCCATGGATGTTTTATCCATATTGCGAAAAAAACGCATGAATTTTGATCGTTTTGCCATGGATATTGAAGCAGAACGGGCAGGTGAACATCCAAAAGTCTTTACAAAGATTCACGTGGTTTACAAATTCTGGGGAAATGAACTCTCGGAAAGGGCCATAGCCCGGGCTGTTGAACTCAGTGAAACCAAATATTGCAGCGTGAGTGCCATGTTGGGCTCTACGGCGGAGATTAGTTCAGAATATCTTCTAAACCCCTAAGCCAAGGAACAACAAGCCTGGTTTGAAAGGAAAGAAATCCTTTCTTTTTTATTAAAATATTATATATATTTAATGATAAAAAATGGTGACAAAGCCAGAACAGTTACAGACATAATCTGTCTTTTTGAAAGGTAGGAGAAATCAGACAACGTCTATTTGAATCAGGGGAGAAGCATGTATGAAAAAAATACTTACCATTAGTCCAGGTTCTACATCCACGAAAGCGGGCTTATTTACTTCCAAGGGGAAAATAGATGAAATATCCGTCTCTGTAGAGCAGGAATATGCCCGTAAGAACGTGGTGCAGGAATACGAGTATCGCCGGGATTTATTAAAGCGATTTTTGGAAAAGACCGATTTATCCGGGCTGGCTGCTGTGGTTGGCCGTGGAGCTCCATTGAAGCCCATGGAAGGTGGTGTGTATAAGATTACACCTAAAATGCTTTCGGATCTCCGGGAATGCCGGTATTCCAATCATGCCAGTAATCTAGGGGGATTGCTGGCTCATTATTTTGGGAAATTGTACAATGTTCCGGCGTGGATCATTGATCCGGTGAGTGTAGATGAATTTGATGAGATTTCACGGATTTCAGGTGTTCCTGAGATCAAACGCCGCAGTCGAAGTCATGCCCTGAATATTAAAGCTACAGCCAGGAAATGGTGCGATGAACATGGGGTATCCCTTGAAAAAGAAAATTTTGTTGTCGCCCATCTGGGGGGTGGCATTTCGGTGTGTGCCTTAAAATTGGGAAAGATCCGGGATGTGAATGACGGCTTGCTGGGAATGGGTCCTTTTTCACCGGAAAGGGCTGGGGCATTGCCCATCAGTGGCCTGCTGGATTTGGCTTTTTCCGGAGATTATACCCGGAAAGAACTGGATCATTATCTTTCCCGGGAGTGCGGATTGAAAGGGTATTTGAAAACCAATGATGCCCGGGAAGTGGTAAGACGAATTCAGGAAGGGGATGAATATGCCAGGCTGATTATGGATGCCATGATCTATCAGATTGAAAAGGAAATTGGAGCCATGCTGGCGGCTTGTCACTTTGAAGTAAAAGCGGTTTTGATCACTGGCGGTTTGGCCCATTGTTTGTATATTACCCGCCGGCTTCAGGAGCATTTTTCCCGGTTCAATATTCATATTATCCCCGGTGGAAATGAGTTGGAAGCCATGGCAGATGGAGGATTCAGAGCGCTGAAAGGAGACATTCCCATTCAGGATTATGTGTGAGGATACCATGAGATTTATAGATTTGTATGAACGGGTTTCAGCCTGTGAACCCAAAAACTGCAATGTTGTGAATCCAGAGGCGGATTCTGTGTTTGAAGGCCTCAGGCAAGCGGCAGACCAGGGATTAATCCGGCTCCGTCTTTTCGGAAACCGAGCCCTGATTGAAGAGAAGGCGGAACAGCATCAGCTGAAGATCTCGGCCGTCTATCATGCTCCATCACCGGTTGAAGCAGCAGTGGCAGCCATAGCCGATATCCGGGAAGGCGGAGGTGATCTGATCATGAAGGGGGATATTCCCACAGCGGATTTTATGAAGCCCCTTTTGGATAAAGAAAAAGGGCTTCGGACCGGGAAAGTTTTATCACATGTTGCAGTCTGTGATACACCAGCCTATCCCCAGCTCCTCTTTGCGGCAGATGGCGGCATCAATATCGCACCGGACCTGGATACGAAAAGAGAGATTACGGAAGGGACCGTTGCTTTTGCAGAAAAGATTCTGGGGCGTAAACCCCGCATCGCCTTTGCAGCAGTCATTGAAAAAGTGAATCCAAAAATCCCGGCTACCGGTGATGCTTTTGAACTGGCCCGGGAATACACAGAAAGAGGATATCCTGCTGAAGGTCCCATGGCCTTGGATGTCATCTTATCGGAAGATGCCGCCCGGAAAAAAGGGATACAATCACAGATTTCTGGGAAGGTGGATGTGATTATTTTCCCGGAGATTACGCCGGCCAATTTTATGATCAAACAGATGATTTTTCTGGAACAGGCGAAGGCCGGGGGACTCATCCTCAATGCGTCTGTCCCCGTCATTGTATTGTCCCGTTCCGACACAGCCGAAACAAAATTAAACTCTATCGTGTTAAGCCTTTTATAGATCTGTAACTTCCCTGATAAAAATCATCTAAAAAGGATGAAATGTGAAAAACGAACTTGAGCTCATTGAAAAAGCGCAGAACGGAGACCGGAAAGCCCAGGCCCAGCTTGTCCTGAGATATGAAAAAAAAGTTTTCAATCTGGCCTTGCGAATGATGCGGGATAAGGAAGATGCCGAAGATGTAATGCAGGAAACCTTCCTGACGGCTCTGCGGAAACTTCATACCTTCGAAGGACGGTCCCAGTTTTTTACCTGGCTTTACAGGATCACCATGAATATTTCACTTCAGAAACTCAGGGACAGGAACAAGGGGAATGCCATGGTGTCTTTGTCTGATCCGGATATTGAATCGATTCACGGACAGCACCTGTCAGAATGGCCGGCTTTCAATCGTAAGCTCATGTCCAGTGAAGAGTTCAGAAAATTACTGGATAACGCCGTCAAAGAACTCCCGGCCATTTACCGCTCCGTTTTCATTCTGAGGGATTTGGAGGGACTTTCTACCATCGAGACCCAAAAACTTCTGGATCTTACTGAATCCAATGTTAAGGTCCGCCTGATGAGAGCCCGCTATTATCTCAGACAGAATCTGCAAAAATATTTTCAGGAAGGTCAGTTCAATGGAAAATAAAAAAACCAAAAAAAAACAGTTAACACCCTTTGAAAAACTCTGTCTAGGCCTGTCCCAGGATATGGATGAAGAAATCTGTAAGGAAATTGCCGTCGAACTGGAAAAGTGTCCCGATTGTCATTTCTTTTACAACTCTGTGGAAAAGACTATTGAAATGTACCGGGAAGTGGACAATGAAAAGGATATGGA
>LGGY01000221.1 GCA_001509335.1 Fidelibacterota bacterium 46_43 | reverse complement strand
ACCGGGAAGAAGCTTTGTTGTCTATGTTCCGGATAGCCCGGCGGGTGACGATCCATGCCGAAGATGAAACCTGTTTTACACAGGAAACCCGGCACCATCTCCGGCGGCCCCGGAAAGCCATCCGGAAGGCCCTGGAAACAATCCGACAGGCGCTCATCCTTCTGCCGGAGTCTGAACGTCCCCGGGTAGTGATCTGCCATGCATCCACCCTGGAAGATGTCCAATGGCTGGCGGATATGAAAGCCCGGGGCTTTGATGTGTGGGGTGAAACGGCGCCTCATTACCTGTGGTTTACCCGGGAGGAGGAAGAACACTTCGGTGCCCGGTATCAGGTGAATCCTCCGCTACGGGAAGTGACAGACCGGGATGCAGTGCGGCAGGCCCTCCGGGATGGGATCGTGGATTTCATAGGGACGGATCATGCTCCCCATACCCCTGCCGACAAAAAGAGTGATCCTCCTCCCTCGGGGATTCCCGGCATCGAGTGGGCGGTCCCGGCCATTCTGGAACTGACAGAACAACAGGAGCTTCCCTGGTCCCGGATCACCCGGCTGATCTCTTCCGGAGCCGCAGCCTGTTACGGGTTGTCCGGCTATCATGGCATCCAACCCGGATCAGCAGCCGATTTGATCATCCTGAAAAAGGGCGGAGATCCGGGCACTGTCATCACCCGGGCGGGATACAATCCCTATGAGCACATCTCCCTGACCTATGCTGTGGATACGGTGTTGATTCAGGGAAAGGTCGTATATTCACATAAGAAGTATGTCTTACCTCATAAAGGAAAGGAGCTTTTGGGTGCTTTCACCGGCTAAACGTCAGTTTATTGAATGCCTGATGAAGGAAGGGGTCCTGAAATTCGGATCCTTTACATTGAAATCGGGGATGGTATCTCCGTTTTTTTTAAACTTTGGGAATATTGCCTCGGCGGAAGCCCTGGATTTGACGGGAAAGGCCTTTGCCAACCTGATTTCAGAATCTTTTCCTGGAGCAACCCATCTATACGGACCGCCGTACAAAGGAATATCCCTGGCAACAGCAACGGTGATGAAACATCCCAACCGGCAGCTTGCCATGTTTTACAACCGGAAAGAAATCAAAGGGCATGGGGAAAAGGGCGTATTTGTGGGACATACACCAAAAACATCAAGCACGGTGATTATGGTGGATGATGTGATGACAACAGGAGGGACCAAGCTGGAGACTATGGAGCTGATTGAAGAGGCTTTTGGTGTGAAGGTTGCCGGAGTGGTGGTGGCAGCGGATCGGCGGAGGAAACAGGAAGTCACTGAATTTCCCATCCCCCTGAAATCTTTGATAGACCTTCCGGATCTGATGGAATATATGAAAGCAAAGGATCCGTCCATGGCGGATGTGCTGAACACCTTTTATCATGGAGGAATCAATGGGTAAAAATATAAAAATCATTCCGGCCCTGGATCTGACGGATTTAGATAAGCTGGAATCCCTGGTTCAGGCGGTGGATGACCATCCCCTGGTGTATGGATACAAGCTGGGTTTTTCCCTTGGACTCACCTACGGATTGCCCCGCGTATGCAAACTGCTCCGGAAACACACGGGTAAACCCCTGATCTATGATCACCAGAAAGCCGCCACCGATATTCCTGCCACGGGTCAGCTTTTTGCCGGAGTGATGAAATCTTCCGGGATCAGTGAGGTGATCCTTTTTCCCCAGGCGGGACCTGACACGTTGAAAGCCTGGATCGGGGCATTGAAGGAAAAGGATTTAAAGGTGATTGTGGGCGGCATCATGACCCATCCGGCCTACCTGGAATCGGAGGGTGGCTTTATCCGGGATACGGCAGCGACAGATATTTACAAACTGGCCTTCGAAAAGAATGTCCGGGATTTTGTGGTTCCCCTTACCAAGCCCTCTGAAACCGAACGGATTTTCAGGGAAGCGGGACTGGATGACGGATGTACCTTTTATTCACCGGGATA
This sequence comes from Fidelibacterota bacterium 46_43, assembly GCA_001509335.1. Classification (GTDB taxonomy): domain Bacteria; phylum Fidelibacterota; class Fidelibacteria; order Fidelibacterales; family Fidelibacteraceae; genus Fidelibacter. The sequence goes on along the minus strand of LGGY01000221.1, from coordinate 3,401 downwards.
CGGCAGTCAGGGTGGAAATCCGGCAAATTTTCCCTTTATCCGCAATCACTACCTTATCATCGGAAGGTCCCTGCTGAAAGCAGAGGATCCGGTCCTTTATCTCGATGAAATTTCCAAACAAATTAAAGACACATCGGGGGACTCATGAAACGGGATCTCATTTCCATGCATGATCTGACGGCTGAAGATATTCAGGTCTATCTGGATACCGCCGCCCGGGTCGAGACAATTTCCCTGAAGGACAGATTTCAGCTGCTTCAGGGAAAAATTATGGCTTCCCTCTTTTTTGAAGCCAGCACACGGACCCGCCTCAGTTTTGAGTCGGCCATGTACCGGCTGGGAGGGAGTGTCATCGGTTTTGCCGAACAGGCTGCCACCTCTGTATCCAAGGGGGAATCCTTTTCCGATACGATTCATACTGTTGAAAACTACTCGGATGTCATCGTGATTCGCCATCCGAGGGAAGGGACATCCCGCCATGCCGCCCAAATCAGCTATCTGCCGGTGATCAATGCAGGGGACGGGACCAACCAGCATCCCACCCAAACCCTCCTGGATCTGTACACGATTATCAGGAACTTCCAAAAAATTGAAGGACTCCGTATTGCCTTTGTGGGTGATTTGAAATATTCCAGAACAGTCCACTCTTTGCTTCAGGCCCTGATAAAATTCCGGGTGAATGAATTTATGCTTGTATCCCCCGATTCCCTCCGACTGCCTGAATACCTGAAACGGGTAGAAACGGATTTACCGGTCACTTTTGTGGAAACAAAAGATCTGGAGGATGCCATCCCCTATGCGGATATCATCTACATGACCCGGATCCAGCGGGAACGGTTTCCGGATCAGATTGAATATGAAAAGGTCAAGGATGCCTTTTGCCTGAATGCCGGCATGTTGAAAAAGGCACCTGAACAACTGAAGGTCCTTCATCCTCTGCCCCGGGTCAATGAAATTGCACCGGATGTGGATGAAACCCCTCATGCTGAATATTTCCGCCAGGCAAAAAACGGACTCATCATGCGACAGGCCATTCTTTTAAATGTCTTTGAGGTGACGATATGAGCGATAATAAAATTCAGATGATCCCCAAAATCCGGAGCGGCATTGTGATTGATCACATCCCTGCCGGGGATGGTGTGCATATCCTGGAAATCCTGGAACGGGATCCGGCACTGAAAAACGTTCCCATTACGTTTGGAATGAATTACCAGAGCAATAAATTGGGAGCCAAGGACATGCTGAAAATTCAAAAGGATGATCTGTGTGAACGGACAATCCAGCACATTTCACTGGTATCTCCCGGAGTGACCATCAAACGGATCCGGAATTTTGAGGTGGTGGAAAAAGTGTTCGTCCAGCCCCCCAAAGAGATGGTGAATCTCCTCCGGTGTCTGAATCCCGGCTGTATCACCCAGAATGAACCGGGATTGAAAACCCGGTTTATCCTGACGGATCCCAAAAAGAATCTGGTGACGTGTGTCTATTGTGAACGGGAGTTTTCCATCCACGAATTATCACCCATTGTATGAGACGAGGTATGGATAATCAGTTGAAAACATCGTTTCTTGGCAAAACATATCCCTCGCCCCTGGTGTTGGCGTCGGGGGTTTTGGGACTCACGGCCGATTCCATGAAGCGGGTCCTGGATGCCGGTGCCGGTGCCGTGACCACCAAATCTTTTGGACTGGAACCCCGGAAAGGTCATCCGTGTCCGGCCATTTTACCTTAGAATTCGGTGAGGTGACCCGCCGGGCAGTGGAATCTGAACCGGACCTGATTGAAGTGAATGTCTCGTGTCCCAATGTTTCTTCGGAATTTGGTACTCCTTTTGGAGCCCATGAACGGGATGTGGAACATATTACCCGGATTGTAAAAAAAGCTGCAGGAAACATTCCTGTCAGCATCAAACTCACCATTCATTGTCCCTCATTGATCCGTATGGCGAAAATCTGTGAAGAAAACGGAGCTGATGCGATTACGGCCATTAACACCGTGGGCCCCGGCATGTTGATTGATACCGGCGTTATGAAACCGGTTCTGGCCAATACGGTAGGCGGTGTATCGGGTCCCGCTATTTTTCCCCTGGCCCTGAAAGCCGTGTATGAAATCTGTGGAAACACCCGGCTGCCGGTCATTGGGACGGGTGGCGTGCGAACGGCGGATGAAGCTTTGCAGATGATTATGGCCGGTGCATGTATGGTAAGTATCGGTTCAGGTGTGTATTACGGGGATATAGAACTTTTCACCCACATCAACCGTGAGTTGTGCTTCTGGATGGAAGAAAGGGATATGAAGAATTTAAAAGCAGTCCGGGGGATTGTCCATGAGTGATCAAATGAAAACATATCCGGTGTTGAATATTAAAAGTCATTCCCCGGTCATGAAGAGTTTTTATTTCAGGCAACCTGAACCGGACATTCAACCCGGCCGTTTTTTCAATGTGTGGCTCCCGGGTGTGGATGAAAAGCCTTTTTCTGTGTCCGATGTGTTTCAGGGGATTATGGAAATCACCGTAAAGGCAGTGGGGCCTTTTACCCGGAAACTGATGGATGTCCGCCGGGGAGATTTGCTGGGACTCCGGGGGCCTTTTGGTCGGGGATTCAGTCATTATCAGCATGCCCTGCTGGTGGGCGGCGGGATGGGGATTGTTCCCCTCCGCTACCTGGCACGGCAACTCCGCCAACGGGGTTTTCATTTTGAGGTCCTTTTGGGCGGCCGGTGCAGACAGGATATTTCCTTTCAGACCGATTTTTCCGACTATTCTTCCGGTCCTGAAGCCATGCTGGTCAAAGTGATGGACCTTGCAGCCCAGGCTGGACTCGATTACGAAATCAGTTTTGAACGGTATATGAAATGCGGTATCGGTATTTGCGGTCAGTGTGTGGTGGATGGATCCGGAATCCGCTTGTGCAAGGAAGGACCTGTCTTATCGCGTCAGGAAGCGGAAAAAGTCAGCGAATGGGGCATGCCCCACCGGGATGCCACAGGCCGAAGAAATAATTCCTGAAAGAATCACGAATCAAAATAACATTCAATTTGTCAAAACGTCGTAAATGCATGAACTTGCTCGTTTGCGTGTGTTTTTTTGCCCGATATGAAGAAAGCCCCGTTTCCGGGGCTTTCTTCTGGAAAGGAAAACTTCCTTTGACTAAAATGATGGATTAAAAGGGAAAAACATGGCACCATCCAAGGAGATAAGCTTGTGAGATTTTTGGAGCCAGGTATTCTTTCATAAGACCTTTTATCGTTTAACTGTTTTGATTTTAAAGAAAAATTGACGGGATGTCACTACTACAAAAACACTACATTATTTCGGGAACAGGAGGAAGATCGCTTCGGATTTGGGCAGAATAATGGCAGATAATTGGAGCATTTATTTTTATATTACGCCGGTTTGT
>LGGY01000140.1 GCA_001509335.1 Fidelibacterota bacterium 46_43 | reverse complement strand
GTAGTCCAGGATGACCAGATCGTTCTTGAGATTTCGGATAATGGGGAAGGTATCCCCCGGAAATATCTGGAAAAGGTTTTTGAACCTTTTTTTACCACACGGTCCGGGAATCAGGGAACCGGTCTGGGCTTATGGGTTTGTCACCACATCGTGACATCCCTGAATGGAAAGATAGATATTGAAAGTGAAGAAGGGCGTGGGGCAACTGTGAAGATCATACTTCCGGTTTTCAAAGGAGATATGCATGGCATACAGAATTCTTCTGGTCGATGATGATCCCATATTCAGGGAATCCCTGATGACCATACTCCGGAAGCGGGGATTCTTATGTGATCAGGCCTGTGATGGAAAAGAAGCCCTGTCTAAAATGGGAAACCGAATGCCGGATGTAGTGATTTCGGATATTGATATGCCCCGGATGGGCGGACTCGATCTTATGAAAGAAGTCCGTCATAAAGCACCGGAGGTCTTTTTTATAATTGTAACGGCTTATGCTTCCATGGAAACGGCGATAGAAGCCCTCCGCTTGGGAGCATTTGATTATATTATCAAACCCTTCAAATTTGATAGCCTGATTTTGAAGCTGAATAAGCTGATTGATCACAAAGAACTGCTGCTGGAAAATGCCCGGCTCCGTCATGAGATTCATCAGCAATACGACTTTAAACATATCGTAGGCCAATCCCCTGCCATGATGCGTTTGTTTACCCTGATTCGACGCATATCTGATAGCGACAGTCATTTGTTCATTGTGGGCAAGCAGGGGACAGGCAAGGAATTGATTGCCCGGACCATCCATTATCACAGTCCGCGAAAAAATTCACCCTTCCTTTCACTCAATTGTAATGCCTATCCCGAAGACAGGATTGAGAAAGAATTGTTTGGTTATGAAGAAAAGGGAGGATATACCTATCCCGGACTATTCCGGCAGGCGGATACAGGTACCCTGTATTTGGATGAAATTACCGACCTGCCCTTAAGTGCTCAGCTTAAACTGCTCAGGGTTGTAGAACAGAAGGAAATCCTTCCCGACGGTACCAGCGTACCGGTCCGGGTGAATGTGCGCATCATGGCTGCCACTAACCGCGATCCCCGGAAAGAAATTGAAGACGGTCACTTCCGGGAAGATCTCTATTTTCGTCTGAATGTGATTCATATCTCTGTGCCGGCTCTTGCTGAACGGAAAGAAGATATTCCTCTCCTTATTGATTTCTTTATCCGGAAACTGAACCAGTCTATGGGGAAAAATATCCGGGGGATGAGCCGGGAAGCACAGGAAATCCTAAAAAATTATGCCTGGCGGGGGGAAGTTAGGGAACTGGAAAATATTGTGGAACGGGCGATGATTTTCTCACGGAGGGATGTTCTGGATGTCCGTGATTTACCGGAATACCTGACTCAAAAAACCGGACCCGAAAATCAGAATATTCCACCAGGACTTTCTTTGGATGAAGCAACCAAAAAATTTCAGTATATTTATATTAGAAACATGTTGGATAAGTTCAAAGGACATAAAGGAAAAACAGCACGGGAATTGAAAATCAGCGAACCGACTTTGTATCGGAAACTACAGGAAGGTACGAAGAAAAGGAAAGAAAAGTCGTGATGTTTTTATTGCTTCTTGGAATTAATCTTTCTATAATTTCTGGCTTTTTGAATATCGGGTGTGTAGCTCAGTTGGTAGAGCAGCGGCCTTTTAAGCCGTTGGCCGAAGGTTCGAATCCTTCCACACTCACACCAGCCTTGTGTGAGGCTTTTTTATGGCAGGAATAATCAGAACGGAGTATATCTCATGAAAGACATGATTACGATTAAGCCAATCAGGGATGTGGACAGAATCTGGCTTCCCGTATGGATCAGCCAGCGCTGGCGGACTGAAGCTCTCGTATTCAGAGGGGAAAAGAATTTACCTGCAGAACTCCCCGGTTTTATTGCCTTCATACATAAAATGCCGGTGGGTGTTATCACGTATCGAGTGAAGGACGATGTCTGCCAGATCATTTCTCTGGATACCGTGGTTCATGGCAAAGGTATTGGTGATTCTCTCCTTGAAAAGGTCCTGGATGTGATGCGGGAGCAGAATATCCACCAGATTAAAATGCTGACGACCAATGATAATGTCAAACGGATGGAATTTCTGGAGCGAAACGGCTTCAAGAAAGTGAAAGTCTTTGAGGACGAAGTAGTTAAATATTCCCGGAAAGTAAAACCTGAAATTCAACCCTTCGGTTATGAAAACCTCCCCATCCGGGATGAAATCGAATTTCAACGTGAGATTTAATATCTTTGTGATAAGTCGATAACTCACGGCTGATGACTGACAACTGTCGACTATCCAATTTATCTTCAGGATACTCTATGAAACTTAAACATTATCTGGACACGCAGGATTTAACATCCCAGGAAATATTGAATTTGCTGGATTTGATCCGGGTATTAAAAGACGCAGACAAAGCCCGATGTCTTCCGCCATTGTTGGAAGGGGCTTCTCTCGGCATGGTGTTTGAGGAGCCTTCTACACGAACACGGGTCTCTTTTGAGGTGGCCATGACAAAACTGGGTGGACACGCTCTGTATCTTAAGCCCGGTGAAATCCATCTGGGTGAGCGAGAAAGTCTGGCAGATACAGCTCGGGTCCTTTCACGGATGTGTGATATCCTGATGGCCAGAACCCTAAAACATGAAACTATGTTGGAATTGGCAAAATACGCAACAGTTCCTGTTTTAAACGGACTGACGGATTACAATCATCCAACCCAGGTATTGTGTGATGTGTTTACCATGCAGGAATTCATGCCTGCAGGGAAACATTTTAGTGATCTGAATGTGACGTTTGTCGGAGATGCGACCAATGTACTCAGTTCATTGATGCACATTTGCACCCAATTGGGCATGCATTTCACCCATGCAGCTCCCAAAGCCTATCAACCGCCTAAAAGATGGATCGAAATAGCTGAAGAAAATTGCAAAAACTCTGGCGGAACACTAGAAATTACCGAGGATGTGGGAAAAGCTGTGTCCCGGGCGGATTTTATCTATACGGATCTTTGGTGGTGGGTCGGCCAGGAGGATGAAATTCCTGACCGCCGAAAAGCGTTTATGCCGAAATACCAAATAACTACGGATCTTTTGAAAAAAGCACCCTCCCATGTAAAATTGATGCATTGCCTGCCTGCCTCGCGGAATGTGGAAGCTACAGATGACGCCTTGGATTCGAATTATTCCATCATCTTTGATCAGGCGGAAAACCGACTCCATACCCAAAAAGCACTTTTAGTGGCATTTCTTTATCCTTTATTGAAAAAAAACGGACCTGAAGAAAAAAAAGTATGGAAGGATAAGATTCATACAATGCTTCAGAAGTTCTGAATAAACCAAGGGGAGATTTGTCTTGTCGGAAAAAACACGTTTTAAAAAAGTGTTAAAAAAACTGGATATGACTTTGTTTACAGTCTGTGCCATTCTTGTCATTGATACCCTGACACCGGCTGCATCTGTTGGGGTTTCTTCCATGACATGGTGGATCATTATACTGGTTTTCTTTTTTATTCCTTATGGATTGATTACAGCTGAATTAGGTTCGGCATATCCGGAACAGGGGGGACTTTACATCTGGATAAAGAACGCGTTCGGTAACCGGTGGGCAGCCCGGTCGTCCTGGTATTACTGGGTGAATGTTGCCCTCTGGATGCCCTCAGTTTATATCATGTTTGCCGGTGTTTTTCGTCAGCTTTTTTTTTCGGGATTATCCATGAGTATGCAGATTGTTATGGGAATTATCCTTACCTGGATCACGGTCTGGGTGGGTATTGTATCCCTGGATACTAGCAAATGGATACCCAATATCGGCGCTTTTCTGAAAGTTTTTATTATGAGTTTTATTGGAATTGCCGGAATCATATATGCTTTGAGAAACGGTTCCGCTAATGACTTTACATTTCAGGCGATGATGCCTGAAATGAATGAGGGACTCAAATTTCTGCCGGCAATCCTTTTCAGTTTTATGGGATTTGAACTCATGAGCGGGGCCGGTGAGGAGATGGAAAATCCAGGGCGGGATATCCCTAAAGCTATTATTGAGTCCGGGATTATGATCGCGGCTTTTTATCTGCTGGGTACCCTGGGAATCCTTTTAGCTCTGCCGGTGGAACAAATCGGGTTGATCGACGGATTTATTGATACGCTCAGGCTTTTTTTGGGCGAGGGTACTTACGGAAAATTACTGGTTCTAATCTTGGGAGTCGGTATTCTTTATACTTTTTTTGCTAATGTGGTTACGTGGAATATGGGTGCCAACCGGACGGCAGCAGAAGCAGCAAAAGAGGGTGAATTACCCCGCAGTCTGGGAAAACTTCATCCGGTAAACAATACACCTGTCAATGCTTTTATATATACAGGGATAATTTCCACAGTTGTGATTGTGCTTTATGGTTTTTTTGCTCAAACGGCCGAAGACCTTTTCTGGAGCCTTTTTGCCTTTAGTTCCATAATTTTTCTTATGCCCTACCTGGCGATTTTTCCCGCCTTTATCAAACTCCGCATTACGGATCCGGATCGTCACAGGCCATACCGGATTCCTGGTAAACCCTGGGTGGGATGGCTGCTGTCCATTCTCTGTTTTCTCTTTATCCTTCAAGCGATAATTCTTTTTGTATGGATACCTGGTGAAACTGCAGATCCTCTCTATACCTTATCTATTGTCGGTGGTGTCGTGATTATAATTATCCTGGGTGAATTATTAATATCTCGTGCCCGAAAAAGGCAGACATTATGAAATACATAAATTCCACACCATTAAAAGACGGGTACCGCATGCCCGGTGAGTTTGAAAGCCATGATGGTTGCTGGATGTTATGGCCGGAGCGGACCGACAATTGGCGAGATGGTGCCAAACCGGCACAAAAAGCTTTTACGGCGGTGGCAAAAGCCATAGCCCGTTTTGAAAAGTTGACCATGGGCGTATCCGCGTCCCAATTTACCCATGCACGCCACAGGCTTCCTCCTCAGATCCGTGTTGTTGAAATGTCCTACAATGACTCCTGGATTCGGGATTGCGGACCAACATGTGTGGTCAATGAAGGTGGAGATGTGCGAGGTGTGGACTGGGATTTCAATGCCTGGGGTGGTTTGACCGGCGGTCTCTATTTTCCCTGGGATCTTGACAATTTGGTGGCACAAAAAGTGTGTGATATTGAAGATATGGATGCTTATAAAGCACCAATGGTTCTGGAAGGAGGATCGATTCATACTGACGGTCAGGGAACGCTTTTAACAACAGAGGAATGCCTCCTGAATCCGAACCGGAATCCCTCCATGTCAAAAAAAGATATTGAAGACGTGTTAAAAAGATATTTGAATGTTTGTAAAATTATCTGGCTTCCCAAGGGAATTTATATGGACGAAACGGATGGTCATGTTGACAATATCTGTTGTTTTGCACGACCGGGTGAAGTGATTTTATCGTGGACCGATGATACGAGTGACCCCCAGTATTCCCGCTCTTTGGCGGCAAAAGAAATTCTTGAAAATACCGATGATGCCCGGGGAAGAAAACTAAAAATCCATCTGCTTCACCAACCGGATCCGGTATTGATTACCCGGGATGAAAGTGAAGGAGTGGATACGGTTGAAGGGACATTGCCACGTCTTCCCGGGGATCGCCTGGCTGCTTCTTATGTGAATTTCTATATTGCAAATTACGGGATTGTGATGCCTGTTTTTGAGGATACGCATGATAAAGCTGCCGTGGAAAAAATGAAAAAAATATTCCCTGAAAGAGAAATTATCCCTGTACCTGCCCGGGAAATTCTTTTAGGCGGAGGAAATATTCACTGTATTACGCAACAAATTCCTAAGCGGATAAAGACTTAAAAAATCTGGGTACTTACATGAAAAAAATACTGGTTTTGATATTGTTTTTTGGTATGATTGTTTTAAATGGATGTTCTACTGTATTTCCCTTTTTACAGGAAGAAAAAAAAGAAAAGGATGTCATTGAAAAGATTGATTCCCTTTTTAATGATCCCCTGTTTGACCATGCCTTTTGGGGTGTGCAAATCAAATCGGCTGAAACGGGTAAGATCTGGTATGAAAAAAATCAAAACCGCATGTTTATGCCGGCCTCCAACAATAAAATCCCAACCACGGCTGTCGCGCTAACACATTTCGGACCGGATTACCGCTTTAAAAGCACGGTGACCACGAACGGAGAAATCAGAGATTCCATTCTCACCGGCGATCTGATTGTATTCAGTAACGGCGATCCAACCCTGTATGAGCGTTTTTTCCTTGATTCCAGGGATGTTTTTAAAGATTGGGCACTGCGTTTGAAAGCGATGGGAATCCGTGAGGTTCAGGGACGGATCATCGGAGATGATGATGCTTTTGACGACCTGCGAATTGGAAGCGGCTGGAGTTTTGATTATCTTGATGTATGGTATGCGGCAGAAATCAATGCCCTTCAGTTTAACGAAAATTATGTGGATCTTACCATTACACCTCCCCTGATGCCCGACGGAGAACTCATGGTGGAGCCCAACGTAGAATCCTCCTACTTTACCATTGAAACCGATGTGGTCATTGGGGATACAGGAAAAACCAAAATCCGGGTGGATCGGGATTACGGATCCAATATAATCAGGATCAGTGGATATGCCCTCGCCGGAGATGAATCTTTCATGGTCTCACCATCTATTTTTAATCCGACTCTTTTTTATGTCACAGTTTTGAAAGAAACACTGCTCGATGAAGGAATCTCAGTCAATGGGCCTGTTGTTGATTGTGATGATTTGAATGATGCTTCCTGGCGGGATAGTACGAAAATTCTCTTTGTGCATGATTCACCGCCCTTTCGGGATATCCTGAAAGGGCTCATGAAGCGGAGCCAGAATCTTTATGCTGAGACCATGGCACGTCTCCTGGGGTATGATGTGTACGGCCTGGGCTCTTTTTCAAACGGAAGGAAAGTGGTTGAAACACAACTGGAAGCGTGGGGGATAGATTCTGGCAGCTATGTGTATGCCGACGGATCCGGACTCAGCCGATACAATTACTGGAGCCCGTCCCAGCTGGTGACCATTCTTGAAACCATGTACCATTCGCCCTATTGGCCAGTCTGGTACGAAATTCAATCCGTAGCCGGGCAGGATGGAACATTGAAAAACCGGATGAAAGGAACGCCTGCCGAAGGGAATGTCCACGCAAAAACCGGGACCATTGCCAATACACGCGGCCTTTCAGGTTATGTGACGACCCGGAATGGAGAATTACTCATTTTTTCCTTTCTCATCAATGGTCATCTCCTGCAATCTAATGAAACAGACTTGATTACAGATAAAGTACTGGAATTATTGGCTCAGATTGGTGATTAGGAATTAGGGCATCGACGAAATGGCCTATCGTATCAATACAAACTCGGATCCCGGTCATCGGGCAAAAGACAAAGCAGTCACATCGAAGCGCCAATTACCAAGTAGGTCCTCCCCGACGAGATCTAATCGAGTTGCGGTAACCATCTGTTGCGGTAACCATATAGACCTCCATTTTCAATTCTCCATTCTCAATTAACCCCTACTCCCTTCAGAAACTATTTTCCTATTTGAGCGTATATTTTTTTTAAAAAAAAGGAGGAAAACAATGAACCGTGTGCGTCCCTTTGATCATACAGTATATTCAGGTAGTTCAGTACGATCGGATGCCGTAGCCGAAGCGCAAAAGGAATTTGTTACGAAAGTTTTTGGATGGATGACAGCAGCAATGGTGGTGACCGGTGTGGTTGCCAGGGGTGTTTTTACATCCCAAGCGCTTCAACAATTCATTTTTGGAACACCCTTTGTCTTTTTTGCACTGATTATCGCAGAACTGGGACTGGTGGTATATTTGTCCGCAGCGATTAACCGTATGTCTGCTGCAACAGCAACCTGGGCATTTTTAGGGTATTCTGCTCTAAACGGACTCACGTTGTCTGTCATTTTTATGGCGTTTACCAGTGAATCACTGGCCTCTACATTTATCATAACGGCTGCCATGTTTGGAGCCATGGCTGCCTGGGGATATTTTACCAAAAAAGATTTGACAAGCCTGGGGAGCCTGGCATTCATGGGGCTTATCGGAATTTTGATTGCCTCTTTGGTGAATCTGTTTCTGAGAAGTGAGGGTCTTTATTGGATTGTCAGTTATGTGGGCGTGTTGGTTTTTACAGGTTTAACGGCTTACGATACCCAACGGATTAAAGAGATGGCGGTCATGGGTGGATCAGATGCTGAATCATATCAGAAAGCGGCTGTTTTAGGCGCCCTGAAACTTTACCTGGACTTTATCAATCTGTTTATCATGATGTTGCGGATCATGGGACGGCGGCGTTGATTTATCCGCCGTTCCGGAGTATTTTTCCTGACAATTGCCCGGTATGGCAACCGTTTTGAAGGACGATTTTCCCATTGACGATGACGGTGTGAATCCCTTTCGGATATTGCTTGGGATTGACGAATGTGGCTGTATCTGCAACACGCTCCGGATCGAATAGAACAAGATCTGCAAAATACCCTGCTTTCATCAATCCGCGCTTCTTTAATCCCATTTGACGGGCTGGAAGGGATGTCATTTTACGGATAGCTTCTTCAAGGGAAAAAAGCTTTTTGTCCCGGCAGTAATGTCCTAAAACCCGTGGAAATGAGCCGTAATCACGAGGGTGTGGATTTCCCACATTCAAAGCTCCGTATGGTGCCCATGTGACGCTGTCACTTCCGACAGATACCCAGGGCCGGGATAAAATTTTCTCTGTGTTTTCATCACTCATGGCAAATCCGGCGATTTCTACCCCGTTTTGATCATCAATCATCAGCTTTTTAATAAATTCAAAGGGAGATAATCCGGTTTCCCGGGCACCTTTTTCCACGGAATAGCCTTCCCAGTGACGGTTGTTTGCATGACTCACATAACTGATTAAAATCCTGTCTGCACCGCCCATGTGGGCAATTTTCATGTCTGTATAATCCCTGATTTTTTTACAGGTCTTCGCATCTTCCAGCCGTTCCAGAATCTTTTCCGTCCCCCCTTCACGGCTCCACAGAGGAAGAAATATCTCCAGTGTCGTTCCATACGCTGTGTAAGGGTAACGGTCCACACCTATGGGATAATCCCGGTCAATCAATTCCTGTATACGGGCGATCACCGTGTCTGCCTTATGCCAGTTCGGTGTATTGCAGGCTTTCAGATGTGAAATCTGTACCGGTAATTCCGCTTCATGACATATACGGATAACCTCTCCCACCGCTTCTTCCAGGTAATCACCCTCATCCCGCATGTGAGAGGCATACCGGCCACCGCGGGCAGATACCGGTCTACACAATGTTACCAGTTCTTCCGTTTCGGCAAAGCTGCCCGGTGCGTATTCCAATCCCGTAGACAACCCCAGACTTCCTTCATCAAGGGTTTGTTCCAGTTGCCGGATCATGGCTTTCATGTCCATGCGATCCGGAGCACGACCCGTGTGTCCCATAACTGAAATCCGCAAATCTCCATGTCCTGTGAATGTCCCGTAGTTGATACTTATACCGGGGTCTTCCAGTTGACGGAAGAATTCATCAAGGGTTCTCCACGTGGTCCTGACACCAAAGAGTTGTTCTGATCGATCATGCCATGTTTTTTCATTATAATCTGACAGGGGATAGGGAGACATGCCGCAGTTGCCTGAGATTTCTGTGGTGATTCCCTGCCGGATTTTGCTTTCTGCCCGGCGATTGATCAGCAATTCTGCATGGGTATGACTATGGACATCAATAAATCCAGGAGACACCGCCAGACCGCTTGCATCAATAACGGTGTTTGCATGCTTGTGAATAGACCGGTCAATTTGGATGATTTTTTCATTCCGGATGGCTATATCAGCTCTTATCGGTGCTTTGCCGTCACCCGTGTAAACCAGACCGTTTTGTATAATCACATCCATATTTTTCTCAGCGTATCATCACCGTTTTCTGCCGGACTGTTTGACGGCTATTTTTTGCGGATATGATATAAATTCCTGAAGAAACCTCTTTTCCGTTGTCTTGTGTTCCGTCCCAGCGGAATGTGTGAGTACCTGCCGGCAAAATGTCCTCATAAAGGGTTTTAATCTGACGTCCCTGGATATTATAAATGATTAATGATGTTTTTTGCGATGTGGAGGTGTAAAGCTGAATTGCCGTTTCAGGATTGAACGGATTGGGATAGGGGGGATTCAAGACAAAGTTTCTTGGTGTATAAGGAGGAGAATCTGTATGAACCGGTATGAGTGTGATATCCGTCAGCAGATGGGGTTGTACTTCCACCTGAAAGAGTGTATCCGTCCTACTGGCATAGTGCAGACAGATGTCATATTTTCCGGCTTCCAGAGTATAAAAGAAGAGGGAATCGGAGGCTTCCAACGGAATCACTATTCCCGGGGGGGTCAGGATTTCTATGGATTCAGGGAGTTGTTTTCTTGCTCTGAAATCACCGGTAAGGCCTTCATGGACACGTTTGATGAAATGTAAAAGAGATCGTTTATGATAATTCCACAGCTCTTCCAACTGTTCCGCCGGATAGTGCTTTATATCACTGATTTCAATTGTCACTTCCTTGCAACTGTGATAATCATTCATGTAATCCTGGCGACCGCCGTAAATGGCATACCAGTCCCAGCCATTTGTTACACCTTCATTAAATTCGTTGAAATAGTCTTCAGGCGCATAATAGCGGACCGTATCTGCATATTCCCGGCTGATGGAAATAAACCAGTTCGTTTCAGGATGCCTGTCCGGTGTGGAATCCCAGGGATAGTTCACACATTCATTGCCTGCATGAAAATTTGCGGACAGATGAACCTGGTTTTTTTCAGCAAAGGCCATCATAGCCAGTGTTTCCGGTTGCCGTGGCAAGGTATTGGGATTTAGAACATGACGGGCATCGGGGAAATTGCGGTTTAAATCCTCTTCATTGGCATTGTAGCGGATGCATCCATCCAGAGTGCTGTCGCTGCTGTAATAAGCACCATCCGGATTGGCCAGGGGATTGACCCAGATCCGGGTTTCTTCCACTAGCCGCCATATATCCGATGAATCGGCATAAGCAGTGAGTAGTGTGTCTATCAACCGTAACATCAAAATCGATGTGGCTATTTCATCCCCGTGCATCTGGGCGGTATAGAAAAAACCGGGTTTTTCTTCTTTGCTTTTAAGATTTCCGCTGATTTCCGCCGCTAAAATTAATCTTCCCCGGACCGAATATCCCAATGTATCGATACGACAGATTTCCGGATACTCTTTTTCAAAAGAGGCCATCAATGCAAGATAAGCCGGGTAGGTGGGGTATTTGGACCATTGTATAACCCTGAGATCTGTGTGTGTCATGTCCAGCCCTTTGGGCTCCTTTACAGGCATGAGTATGCGATAGGGGATATTCATCTCCAAAAAAGTTTTCCACTCACGGTCATTGGCATAAGCCGTGATGCTGTCTGTATCAACCCGATCAATACTGATGATCCGGGTTAAATAAACCGGGGAAACACCCACCCGGCTGAAACGAAATGCCCGGATTTCAGCTGTTAATATGCTGCTTTGCCATACAAGCAGAAAGACAACGCACCATTTAGTTTTCATGGTTTTGAAGGGTATCTTGCGATATGTGGGGTATCAAAAGGCTGTCTGTCCTGTCGGGTTCCTGTAAAAGCGACTCAGGTAAGAACTGGTTGTCCCGGAAGAACTGAAGTTGTGTTTGAAGTCTCGCCTGATCTTCCAGACAGGCAATCACATCCAGCTGGAGTGAGTGCAGATATTGCTCATAATTTTTTAGTGCAACTTCCACAGAATCCCTGAAATGGTCCCGGTCTTCCTGCAAAATTACAACAAAATCCGTAAGTCCTTCCATCAGGGTGTGATAAGCGGTTATCAGGGAATCCTGGCGCTGGGCCAGCGATTCCTGTTCGGTCATGACTCTATTGTGGCGTTTTTCAATTTCACGGAGATATTTATCAGAAGAAAATTTGATGATATCCATAATGGAAGATTCTACGATACTCAGATCCTGACGCAGGAAATTCTGATGCTGGACAACGGTGCGGATCTGTTGAGCCAGGGAATCGAAACCTGTTTTCAGGGTTCCAAGCTGCTTTTGCAGGAAGAGGGCAGATTGTTGATCGTCCGGGACATCCCTCAAATCGGTGAGAAAGAGTTCAAAATCCTGCTGTTCCACAAATTCGGCAAACAGGGAATCCAGTGCAATGCTTTGCTCAATGATCATGTCCTGCAGATAGCGCAATTGTGCATCATTTTCCTGGTTTAATACCCGTATTTCAGCCCTCAACTGGTCAATCTCAATATCCTTTTCGTAAAGAAAACGCCCTGTGCTGTCGAGGAGGGTCTGAAGAGAATCCACCCTCTGTTGTAATGTGCTGATCTTCTTGTTTTGTGCTGAAATCTGTGTGTAAAGGGTCAGTGTTTTACGGTTCAGATCTTCTTCGGTTATCAGTTGCCGTGAGGCAGGCATAAAATCCCAGGTGGCGCAACCCTGTAGTAATAGAATGAGTATGATTACCGGGAGTATTTTGTACACAGATAATCTCATGGCATAATTTACAGCAAAGAAGAGTGAATAAAAAATGAACACTCAGGAAAAGATATTCAGCAAAGTTTGTATTTTATGAGAGATGGGTGGTACTGCGAAGGGGAAGGGTGATCAGGAATTCAGTTCCTTTTTTCTTCACACTGTTCACGCTGATATTTCCCTGATGGAGCAAGACGATATGTTTTACGATGGAAAGGCCCAAACCGGTACCTCCGACCCGTCGGGACCGGGATTTATCCACCACATAAAAGCGTTCAAAGATTCTGTTCAGATCATCTTCGGGGATACCAATACCCGTGTCAGTGACAGAAAAATAGACCGATGTTTCATCTGCCCGGGCTGAAATGGTTACGGAGCCGGTCTCGGTATATTTTACCGCATTATCGATCAGGTTTACAAAGAGCTGTTCCAGCTTAAACTCATCGGCTTCCAGGGATGGCAGATGAACCGGGAGATCCAGAATGAGTTCAAGCCCCTTGGCTTCCATTTTTTGTTTGAAAATGGAACTGACATTTTCGATGAGATGCACAGGATTAAGAGTGTCTATTTTCAATGTAAAATCCCGTTTTTCCATTTCGGACAGGATCAAAAGATCCTCTACGATATGGATAAGCCGGTCCGTATTACGTTTGATGATGTTCAAATATCGGCTTGTTTCAGGATTTTCATCTTCCAGGAGTGTTTCAATAAATCCTTTGATGGATGTGAGGGGCGTTCGTAATTCATGAGAGACATTGGCAATAAAATCCCGTTTCATTTGGCGAAGGTTTTTCAGTTCCGTTACATTGTGCAAAAGCACGACGATCTCTTTTCGGGTTTTTAGACAATTCAGACTGCAAAGGTAAATTTGTCCATCCAATTCAATTTCCCGGGTGTAATACCGGTTCTCCTCGTTTACTTGGCTAAGGAGAGAGGTAAATTTATGCGGCAGGACATCCCCGATTGGGATATGCTTCAAATTTTCCCGTTTGACCAGACTGGCAAAGCTGTTGTTATACAGGGAAATTTTTCCTTCGGGATTCAGAACGACCACTGCTTCCTGGATAGCAGAAATCACAGCCCGGAGTTCCTCTTTCTGACGGTTTGTCTTGGCAAAGAGCCGGGTGATTTGTGACGCCATTTCATCAAAATTATTGGCCAGAAACGTGATTTCATTCTGAGGATTATCCTGGTAGGTGATATCCAGTGTCTCCTCGGCGATGCGGCGGGATGTGGATACCAGTTCTTTAATGGGCTTGGATAAGTCCCGTGCGAAATAAAAAGCCAGGACCATGGCAATAGCAATAAAAATGAGGGTGATCATCAGAAAACGATTCCGGAGGGTGGCCAGAAGGGTATTGATTTCCTCCAAAAAAAGACTCAGGCGTAAGACAGCTGTGATATCGCCGTTTTGTAACAAAGGCATGGCAATATAGAGCATTTCCGTCTGGACGGTTGTACTGAAACGTACACTCCTGCCGATCCGACCTGTAATGGATTCCATGATTTCTGGCCGGTTGTTGTGATTTTCCATGATGGCAGGATCCTCTTCGGAATCGGCCAAAACCACACCGTCTTTCCGGATGACCGTGATCCGGGCGTTGATATGTTTTCCCTTCTCCTTGACAAAGGCATCCAGTTGGGAGTAATCCTTTTGACGGATTAACTCCAGGACTCTGTCTTCCAGGGAGATGGCCAGATTTTCAAGGGAAGACGATAACGTATTGATATGATTTGTACGGATGATAGTAAAGGAAAAGAGGAAAATAACCACGGAAAGTATCAGGATAATGAAGACATAACGGCTGAACACACGGTAAAAAATGGAATTCACTTATTCCTCGACTTTATATCCAATACCCCGGAGATTGCTGATATATTTCCCGGCCTCCCCCAGTTTTTCCCGAATATGTTTGATGTGAACATCGATGGTCCGGTCTAACACTGCTTTTTCGTTTCCCCACAGTCTGTCCAGTATCTGATCACGGCTGAACACCATTCCTTTCCGTTCGCACAGGATAGTAAGGATGCGAAATTCGGTGGGTGTTAGGGAAACGGGCTTATTGTGGTAGGTGACCTCATATTTTTCCGTATCAATAAATACTTCCTGGTTAATGTTTAGAAGGGGTGAATCCTGTGATGAGATTCCCCGCCGTAAAACTGCTTTGACCCGTGCCACCAGCTCTTTGGGAGAAAAGGGTTTAGTCACGTAATCATCAGCCCCCAGTTCGAGTCCCAACACGGTATCTGTCTCGTCTCCCCGGGCTGTGAGCATCACCACCGGCATGTTGTTATGACGGGGATCTTTCCGAATATCCCGGCAAATATCCAGACCATCCATATCCGGTAACATGAGATCCAATATGGTCAGATCCGGGTTGTTGTTTTTTAGATAATCATAGAAACTCTTTCCTTCGCTGAAAGCATCTACTTTAAAGCCTGAGCGCTTTAAATGTAGTGAGACCAGCTCCAGAATGTCCGCTTCGTCATCGACAATGGCAATTTTTTCGTTCATGATCTTTTTTCCCTCGTATCAAACAGCTTAAGATATTTCAAGCGGATATAAAATAAAAGCAGGAAATGGTTAAGAGATAGTTAAGAAAAAAGGGACTGCCGGTGTGACAGTCCCTTTAATCAGGCATATTTTTTAATTTTTTACTTCAAAAACAGCATTTTCCCGGCTGAGACCTGTTTTGGGGTTTCCACCCGGTAAATGTATTCACCGCTGGAAACTTCTTTTCCGGACTGATCCCGACCGTCCCATGTCAGTTCATGGTATCCTGCTGAAAGGGTCTGCCGTGCATATCGCCGGATCAGAGTGCCGTTGATACTGTAAACAGACAGGGTCACCGGTTGCCCCTCAGGGATCGAAAAGGCAATGGTTGTTTCCGGATTGAATGGATTGGGATAATTGCCATGGAGGGTTATGCTTTGAGGAATTTCGGAGAGGGAATTTTCCACGGAGGATGCTGTTTTTGTGACGATTCGGAGTTCATCCAGATATAGAACACCGGATGGGTTGGCATCCTCATGCCAGGTAAACTGGAAGCTGTCCATCCGGAGTGTCCCGTCCACCGATCCGTCACCGATCCATTCACCGGTGCCGTCATTGGCTATATCCCAACTGACAAGACGCCATCCGTACCAATCCACCTTGACCCATGGGCTGACTTCGTGTCCGGTATTCCCGGTGATATCATCATCCACGGCAAATCGGAACGAGATATTGTTTCCCATACCATAAATATATACCTGAAGCCGATAACTGTTATCGAAAGTGAAGGATTGGGGATCCTGATACGCGCGAAGCAGGTGAGCATCCGCTGTTTCATCGAATTCATAACTCAGTTTCATGGCCTGGGTACTGTTCAGGATCGGGAGGACCTTTTCCGTTGTTTGTTCCACTGCTCCCGTGACCAGTCCAACAGTGGATCCGCTGTATTTCGGTTCGTGCCACTTGGTAAAATTAACCTCAAAATTATCCACGGTTTCTTTGGATGTGTAAGCATAACCGGTGGTAAAACGATAAGCCCGTGTTCTGTCGTACATATAATTGCCGAACAGATCTTTCAATCCGCCCTGGTAGACATAGGTTCTGTAGATGGATAGGGGATTGAGTTCGTTTACAGGAGCCAGGGATACCACACTTCTGTTACCGATGATGTCGTGGATAATATCCACTTCAACAAAATAATTATCTGTATAATTCTGAAGTTTCAGGTGATTGGTGTCGATATTTTCATCTGCCAGGATTTCGTCAAACACCAGATTAATCACCACGTCGGTTTCGATATTTTCAGCACTGATCCGGGGATACATATCGTCAGATGAAATGGAGGGAGGTGTAATATCCTGGGCACTGGTTATAAACGTGAGGGTGTAATCATCCCCGCCGATACCGTCTCTGTTCCCATCCAGATTCAATCCCCGGCTCCCCAGGGTATTCCCGCCAATGGTCAGGGTATATAGTGTTTCAAAGGCCAGGGAATCGTCGGCGGCTTGAAGGGTTAAAATCCTCAGTTCCGTATTCCAGGAAAAGATCAGATCTTCAGCCGGATCAAGGGAGAGGTTTTCCCTGACGGACGCTGTATCCATTTCGTGGCTGAAGTAGATAATAATGGGATTCCAGGCGGGATGGGAAGGTTCGTCCTGTGTCGGAGTTGAAGCAAGAACGACCGGCGGCTGGCTGGAGACGAGATATACATCCCTGTGATTGTAAAAAGCATCGCCAATAACCACTTCCTGTGTATCCGGATAAAAATCTTCCGCTTCAACAATCAGTGTATAGGTACCGGGAGCCAGACTATCGAAAAGATAAAAACCGTTGTTTTTGTTATCACCGGTATAAGTCTCCACAAGAGTTCCTTCCTGATACAACGAAGCCGTGATATCATTCACCGGTTTTTTATTGTCATTGGTCCCGTTGATATAGAAATAGGGGACGGTTTCAAGGGGATTCCGCACAATACCTGATAAATTCCGGAAGGGAAAATCCGGTTGATCATAGAGTTTTACAAAAGAGCGTGCAATGGCCCAGGATTCTTCCCGGCGATAATCCAGATTTTGAAGCCTCCAAGACTCCGGCACGTAGTCATGAAAGGATCCTTCCGATAAAGTGCCGGGCATATTGAGTCCACGCAAAACACCCAGACCGGACCTGTTTCCCTGTGAATCGGTCCAGCTGTAGAAACTCCAGTCCCCACGGACATGTTTATTTGTTGTCCGGTGAGCCCGATAGATTTCATCTCCCATAATTGGAGCCATTTCGCCAGCAAGGGGAAACAGGGCGCCGGTAACAGTCATGTTATAATTATCACCGATTACACCCGGATCCCAGCCTCTGTAAAGCATCAGGGTGTAATTTAATTCTCCATTAAATCCATTGCTGTGAATCGATTCAAAAAAATCCGCCTGAAAGTTATTGGCCAGAGCGGAAATCGTGGAAAGAGGGAGGTCATCCGATGTATAATTGGTTGTCCGGGAGATTCCAACAGTGGCTCCCATATTTTCGAGTAGTGTTTTGAGGTAGAGCCCTTTTGTCAGGTTTCCTTCCGATTCCCAGAATCCAGTAGCGGCAATGTACCGGTCATCGGAATCGTGTCCGCCATGACCCGGATTGACATAAATACGGATATCGCTCAGATCCTGACTGAAAAGGAGGGAGGCTGACAATAAAGTGATAAGAGTTATAAAGCGTGTTATTTTTTTCATCAGTCTCTCCTATTCCGTCACGTGGAGTTTCATTATGTAGATTCGCCCCGACAGATCATGATATGTCAGAGCTTTATTATCAGGGGACCAGCGGGGGTACATTTCGATAACATCGTCTGTTTTTGTTAATTGCACGGATTCTTTTCCATCTGCCGAAGCAAGCCATATCTCCGATTCCGTTATAAAATGACCGTCATCATAATCTTTCATGTAAGCAATCCATCGGCCGTTGGGTGACCATACCGGAGCATTGGCATACCCCAGTTCTACCTGGATATTTCCTTCCAGATCGCAGATAAAAGTCCCTTCGCCCGCCTTGTTGTACAGGATTTGATCACCGGATGGAGAAAGGGAAGCCCAGACATAGTTACCTTCTCCCGAAGGTGTCAGGCGTTTTTCTTTGCCGTTTTCATACAATGTCAGATGATTTTCAAAGGTATGTACCAACCGGGTCCCGGGATTTTCAGCCTTGCGGTCCCTGTCCACAACAAGGATCTTTGTCCCGGTCCGTGTAACCACTCCCTCTTCTGTTGCCAGCAGAGGGTGGGTTAAAAGCCGTTCATTCTCGATCAGATAATCTCTCCCTTTGCTC
>LGGY01000139.1 GCA_001509335.1 Fidelibacterota bacterium 46_43 | reverse complement strand
TACCTGGTCAGTGTTCCTCGTTTATATGAAAAGATTTATGCCAAGGTTCTGGATGATATTGGCCAGGCTTCTCCATTGAAACAAAAGATTTTTTTCTGGGCCAAGAATGTGGGGAGTGTTGCGGCACGGGATTTTATCCAGAAAGGCAAAGAACCGTCCGGTTTGATCGGTTTTAAATACCGTTTGGCCAATAAACTGGTTTTGTCCAAGGTCATGGATGCCTTTGGGGGTCATTTTATCTTCGGTATTTCTGGCGGAGCCCCCCTGCCCCAGGTCGTGGGTGAGTTTTTTGCGTCCGCAGGCATTGTGATCCTGGAAGGATTTGGTCTGACCGAAACCACACCGGTAACCAATGTAAATCCCCGGGATAACATTAAATTCGGAAAAGTGGGACCCACACTGCCGGATGTGGAAATGAAAATCGCTGATGACGGGGAAATACTCTTCCGGGGTCCCAATATCATGCAGGGATACTGGAAAAATGAAGAAGCCACAAAAGAAGTCATCGATGAGGATGGCTGGTTTCATTCCGGTGATATCGGGACGGTCGATGATGAAGGCTTTCTCCAGATTACCGACCGTAAAAAAAATATCATTGTCACATCAGGCGGTAAGAATATTGCACCTTTCCAGATAGAAACCGCGCTGAGCAAATCCCGGTATATCGATGAGATCGTAGTGATTGGGGACCGGCGTAATTTTCTGACAGCTGCCGTTGTACCAGCCCAGGAAGCTGTGGAGCTTTGGGCCAAAGCCAGCGGAATTAACTACTCATCCTGGGATGAACTCCGGAATAAACCCGAAGTGTACACACTGATTGATCATGAAATACAGCACCTGCAGGAAGAATTTGCCCGGTATGAAAAGGTGAAAAAGTTCTTTATCCCTCCCAAGCCATTTACCATCGAAGGGGGAGAGCTGACACCCAGTATGAAAATCAAACGTAAAGTTGTGGAAGAAAAATACAAGAAGGAAATCGATGCCCTGTATTCAGCCTGAGCCTCTTGCGGGAACCTGAGAATCAGGCCGGGATCCTTATCCTTCACACATATATCCGAACAGGAGGGAACGATGACGAACGAACGTAATAAGCTGATGGTTATCCCTGATTTATTTAATGAATCCCTGAGCCGGAATCCGGACAGGAATGTATTCTATGAAAATAAGGGAGGGAAATGGGTCTCCATGACCTATCGCGAAGCGGCAGACCGGATTGAATTGATTGCCTTTGGCCTCAGGCGGCTGGGACTCACAAAAGGAGACCGCGTGGCCATTCAATCGGAAAACCGGTCAGAGTGGACTCTTACTGATTATGCCTGTGCCCATTTTGGGTATGTTAGTGTGGCTGTTTATCCCACACTCCTGGAACCCCAGATCCAGTTTATTCTTCAGGATTCCGAAACCTGTACCGTGATTGTTTCCACCCGGGAACAAGCGGAAAAAATCATCTCAATTAAAAAGTCCCTGCCTTCTTTGAAAACCATGGTGGTGATGGACGATGAACCCTTTGATGAAAAATGGATCATCTCCTTTCGTGAACTGCTGGATATGGGCCGGGAACAGAAAAAAGAATCCGGCACAACCCTGGTTGATGAAGGAAAAAAAATCATGAAGGATGATCTGTGGACCCTGATTTATACATCCGGAACCACGGGAAATCCCAAAGGTGTGATGCTGACCCATTACAATCTGGTGTCGGATGTGACATCCACCTATGAAGTAGTGAAATTTGAACCGGGTAGCCGCTGGCTCTCCTTTTTGCCTCTCAGCCACAGCTTTGAACGTGCGGCTTCTCATCTCACCTTCTGGCTTGGATCGGAAATCTATATTGCCGAAGATTTTCTGAAGGTTCCGGAATATCTTAAAATTGCCCGTCCCCACTATCTGATCAGTGTCCCGCGACTGTATGAAAAGATCTTTGCGGGAATCACCAATCAGATTCATGACGCGCCAGCAGTAAAACAGAAAATTTTCAATTGGGCCAGTCAGGTCGGACGTGAAGTGGCCTCAAAATATCTGGTGAAGGGGAAAAACCCCTCCGGCATGCTGGGAATTCAATATGGAATTGCTAAAAAACTGGTTTTTAAACAAATTCAGGATGTCTTCGGCGGAGAACTTCGTTTCTGCGTTTCAGGCGGCGCTCCACTGCCCAAAGAAATTGGTGAATTTTTTGCCGCTGCAGATATTATCATTCTGGAAGGATTTGGCCTGACCGAAACGTCTCCGGTGACCAATGTGAACCGTCTCAATGATATCCGCTTTGGTAAAGTCGGCCCCACCATCTCGTGTTGTGAAATGCGTGTTGCAGATGACGGTGAAATTCTTTTTAAAGGCAGCAATATCATGAAAGGCTACTGGAATAATCCGGAAGCCACAGCGGAAGCCATTGATGAAGATGGCTGGTTACATACCGGAGATGTCGGCATGGTGGATGAAGACGGTTACCTGAAAATCACCGACCGGAAAAAGAATCTGATCGTTACCTCCGGTGGTAAAAATATTGCACCGGCCAATATCGAAAATCTCCTGGGTCAGTCTCCCTATATTGATCAGATAGTGGTGATCGGAGACCGGCGGAATTATCTGGTAGCTTTGATTGTCCCGGCTAAAGATGTGATTGAAAAATGGGCTCAGGAAAAGGGATTTAACGAACCCTATGAAGAAATCCTGAAGAAAAAGGAACTCAAAGATCTTATTGGTGAAGATATCGCCACCCGCCAGACTGCCCTGCCCCGCTATGAACAGATTAAGAAATTCCTCCTCATCCCCGACGCCTTTACTATTGAAAGCGGTGAGCTGACACCCAGCCTGAAAATCAAACGGAAAGTAGTGGAAGAACAGTACAAGAAAGAAATTGAAAATCTTTACAAAGAGAACAATATGAACGGACTGATGTAGTTAATATACAACATACAAAACATCAAAAAGCATCCGTATTCGGATGCTTTTTTTTAAATGAGTACTATTCAAATAACTGAATATTACCACCGGTATGAATAAAAAGGACCCCTTCACCGGTGGGGATGATGCCTTTGGCGCAATAGTCAAGTAGCGCTGAAGCTCCTTTTCCTGTATAGACGGTATCCAGAAAGATTCCTTCCCGGGAAGCAAAACGTTGAATGGCTTCCCGGCATGCAGGAGTGGGTATGCCATATCCTTCACCGATATAGGCACCGTCGGTATGAACCAGATCCATATCTACGGACACATCTACCAGGGTTCCGGCTTGCGATGCAAGGGTGAAAACATCTTTTGCCAGTTCTTTTTCGGGGACGTCCACACTGATTCCTGTAATCCGGCCATCCCAGCCGGTCATGGCCTGGCCCAATACCAGTCCGGCCTGGGTTCCGGCCGACGAAGAAGCATGGATGATATGGCGGATATTGACATTTGATTGTTTTATATCCCGGAGGATTTCATCAAAACCGGCGGCATATCCCAGGGTACCGATGGGTGTGGAGCCGCCCGGCGGCATAAAATAAACGTTTCGTCCACCGGCTGTCAGTTCGTCGTACAGCTCCCGTGCCCGGCTTTCACGCCGAGAACGGGGGACATGATATATTGTGGCATTCAGCATATGGTCTATCAGAAGATTTCCCGTGGGATGATCCGGTTTGTCACCACTCAGAACGAGAAAAACATCCAAACCGTAGCAGCTTCCCACGGCAGAGAGTATGCGGCAGAAATTGGACTGGTTGGCCCCAATCCCAATCAGACTGTCACACCCTTTTTGCATGGCATCGGCCATCAGGAAATCGAATTTTCGTGTTTTATTTCCGCCGAATCCAAAACCGGTCAGATCATCGCGCTTGATCCATAGTTCACAGCCTGTTTCCTGCGATAGCCGGTCCAACCGGTGACATGGTGTAGGCAGCAGACTGATTCCAGTCCTTGGAAAGGGGGCGAGTTTCTTCTGAATGATGCTCATATTCACCCTTTATTTTTTCCATAATCTATGTATTTTCCGGCAGAAATAACAAAGGGGGTTTTGATGGCGCAAGGGGTTGCTTGGATTACCGGTGCCACAAGTGGAATTGGTGCGGCATTTGCGGAACATTTTGCTTCCCGGGGTTACAACCTGGCATTGACCGGGCGCCGGGAACCACAATTAAAAATGCTTGCCGAAATGCTGAAGGCAAAATACGGATGTCAATACCGCCTTTTTCTGGGTGAACTGTCTGATGAGACGGTTGTGTCCGGTATTGAAGCGGCCCTCCGGAATGATACAGATGCGCGGGTGTTAGTCAATAATGCAGGATTTGCCTCGTACGGTGGTTTTCATGAAAATGATCTGGCAATCCACCGGCGCATGTTGTCAGTCCATTGCGATGTTACAATCCGACTGACACACGCTGCCCTGACCCCCATGCTTGCCGCCAAAAACGGGATCATCATCAATGTGGCGTCTCTGGCCGGTTTTTTCCCCTACCCCAATCATACCATGTATTCAGCGACGAAGACTTTTATGATCAATTTTTCCGAATCCCTGGGGATCCGTTACCGGCAGGATGGTGTGAAATTCATGGCTCTCTGCCCGGGAATGACCATGACCGATTTTCATACCCGTATGGGACTGAATGCGGACAAGGTTTACAAAAAAACGGGATTGGAAAAAGCCCTGACGGCTCAGGAAGTGGTCCAAAAAGCGGCCCGCTGCCTCGAGAAGGGAAAACTGGTATGCATTCCCGGCTGGAACAACCGGCTTTTGAAATCGGGTTCCCGCCTTGTGCCCCGAAAGATCTTATATAAAATTATGCGGACCTGGATCGAAAAACGCCGGACTCATCCGGATTTTAAAACCCGGTATTAAAGGGATTTCCGAATTGCCCTGATTGTTAGAAACCGACCTAAGGGAGATTTGGCATGGCGTTATTGGATGCCTGGATCATTGTAATCTATCTGATTGGTGTTGTTTTACTGGGAATTTTTGTTTCAAAAAAAGCCGGAAAGGATCTGAAAAACTATTTTCTCAGTGGAAACCGGGTCCCCTGGTATTGGCTCGGTGTGTCCAATGCATCCTCTATGTTTGATATCACAGGAACCATGTGGGCAGTGTATGTGATGGTTGTTTACGGGATGAAAGGCATCCTTCTTCAGTGGCAGTGGCCTATATTCAACCAGATTTTCATGATGGTATACCTGGCTGTCTGGATCCGGCGAAGCAATGTCCTGACAGGAGCAGAATGGATGGGTACCCGTTTCAGCCGCCGGGGAGGTGAATTTGCCCGGCTGGCTGTAACGCTATTTGCCTTCATTTCCGTCATCGGTTTTTTAACCTATGCCTTTCAGGGGATCGGTAAATTTGCTGCAACCTTTCTCCCCTGGGATTTCAGTCCGGATACCTATGCCATCCTCTTTATGAGCGTTACGGCTATGTACGTGGTTGCCGGGGGGATGTACAGCGTGGTTTTTACTGATGTGATTCAGTTTGTTCTTCTGGGGGCAGCTGGCATTGCACTGGGGGTTATCGCCATGCACCGGATTGATGCCGGAGAAATTGCCCGCCTTGTCCCTCAGGGTTGGGATACCCTCCGCTTCGGTGCCCGGCTGGGAATAGACTGGAGCGAATCCCTGCCTTCAGCCCAGCAGCGAATCCTGACGGATGGGTGGGAATATTTCAGTATCATTCTAATGGGACTCCTGTTTAAAGGATTTCTGGTGAGCAGTGCCGGGCCGTCCCCCGGATATGATATGCAGCGTGTTCTGGCAACCCGGAATCCCAGGGAAAGTGCCCTCATGAGCGGGATGGTGACAGTTTCACTGATCCCGCGTTGGATGATGATTGCAGGGATTACCCTGATGGCTATCAAATTTTTTATTCCTGAAATGCTGGTCATGGGTGCCGATGTGGATTATGAACAGATCTTACCCTTTGTAATTCGGCGTTTTCTTCCGGCAGGACTCATGGGCATTATCCTGGCCGGCCTGCTGGCAGGATTTATGTCCACCTTTGACAGCACGGTGAACAGCGGTGCCGCTTATCTGGTAAATGATGTCTATAAACGCTATATCAATCCTAATGCATCTGATCAAAAGCTGATATTCATGTCCTATGGCGCGTCACTCTTTCTAGTACTACTGGGAATTGTGTTTGGACTCATGGCCGAATCCATCAATGAAGCCATGATGTGGATTGTCTCCGGCCTGTGGGGCGGGTATGCTGCCCCGAATATGTTGAAATGGTACTGGTGGCGCATGAATGGTTTCGGCTTTTTCTGGGGAATGGTGAGCGGTATGGCGGCAGCACTGATCCTGCCCCTCCTGATTCCCGGCCTTCATCCCCTGGTGACTTTTCCAGTTGTATTTGGACTTTCTCTGGTTGGAACCATTGCCGGAAGCCTGCTGACGCCGAAAGAACCGGATAAAATTTTGTGCGACTTTTACCGGACTGTACGCCCCTGGGGTTTCTGGAAGCCTGTGAAAGATAAAGTCCTGATGGAAACGCCCGGGCTGATTCCCTCTTCTTTCCGCCGGGATATGATGAGTATCTGTATCGGTATTATCTGGCAACTGAGCCTTGCAGCAGTGCCTGTTTATCTGGTCATGAAATATTGGGGACCCATGCTGATATGGCTTGTGGTCGCCTTGATAACGACCGGTCTGCTTAAAGTGGTTTGGTATGATAAACTGGAAAAAAATTCTTCCAAAATTTAGATTTTTCTTTTCACGGACAGAGCCTTTCGGGCTTTTTCCAACAGTGTGTTTTTATTTTCGACGAGCCATGCTTTGGCGACGTCATACTCATTTGGGATTTCTCCGTCCAGGATGGCATTTTCAATCTGGGATTTGATTTCTCCTACCAGGGGGCCTGGTGGGATGTGATAAAAATCCATGATTTCCTGGCCTCGCACCGGTGATTGAAAAGCTCTTAGCCTGTCATTCTCTTCCACGACCCGTATCCTTTTTTCCACCTCGTCAAAATTATTCTGATATTCCCGGATCTTTTCCGGATTTTTTGAGGTGATGTCGGCCCGGCACAGTGTCAGTAAATCTTGGATGGACTCCCCGGCTTCAACCCGTAAACGGCGGACGGCACTGTCGGTTACTTCATCGCCGGCAATGGCAATGGGACGCAGATGTAGACGGATCAGTTTCCGGATCTCCTTGATCTGACGGACGGGAAGCTTCAGGTGCCGTCCGATGGTTTCAAACATCCGGGCCCCTACATCCTCATGGCCGTGAAAAGTCCATCCTTGATTGGGTAAAAATCGCTTTGTCGGCGGTTTGCCCACATCATGAAAGAGTGCTGCAAGGCGAACCGTCATTTTATCGGTCATTTTGCATACATTATCCACCACTTTAAGGCTATGGTAAAAAACATCCTTATGCCCATACCCGTTTTTTTCTTCCACACCCTTCATCCCGCTTATTTCCGGCAGGATCAACGGCAGTAAACCGGTATTTTCCATGAGAATAAAACCCATGGATGGCTGTGGGGCCATCAGCGTTTTTAACAACTCATCCCGAATGCGCTCTTTGCTGATAATTTGGATACGTTCTGCCGTTTTTTTGATGGCGTTGAAAGTTTTATCTGAAATCCGGAACTGAAAGCGGGTGGCAAAACGGATCGCCCTCAACATGCGTAGCGGGTCGTCAAAAAAGGTTTCTTCGGGATCTAAAGGGGTCCGGATTACCTCTACTTTCAGATCCCGAATCCCATTGAAAGGATCTTTGAATTCACCATAATGATCCGGCCGGATATCCACAGCCATGGCATTGATGGTAAAATCCCGGCGCAGAAGATCTTCCGTTAAATCTGTAAATACAACATCCGGTTTTCGGGAGTCCCAACGATAGGTTTCTTTTCTGGCAGTGGCAATTTCGATCTGGATATGCCTATAGGGGATCATGGCCGTACCAAATGGTTGGAATTTTACCACAGGCCCTGCATTCAGAGCCCGGGCAACACGGTCGGCAAAATCCAGGCCGTCACCGGTGACTACAATATCAAGATCGGTCACGGGATGACCCATAAAGGCATCCCGGACAATCCCCCCCACAATATATGTTTCAAGGTTAGCCCGCCGGCCTTCTTCGCCGATGAGATGTAAACAATCAACGAGTTCTTTCTGATCCTTCAAAAGGTGGTCGATATCGATTTTCATGTTTCCCGGAATAGTTTGATCCGATATAAAGCCCGCTGCAACAGGGGCGGTCCAATCAGCAAATTTAGGAAAACCAGCAGTGTAAGGACAGTGCAGAGTTCCTGAAGGTGAGAAATTCCCGGGAAAGATGACGCAATCGAAATAAAGCAGAGCGTCAGACCACTCTGGGATACAAATCCCCTGGACAGAGGCCTGGCGGCGAAGGATTCTTCACGCCATCGCCGAAGGATTAGCTCTGTTGAAAAACGCAGGAAAACATATCGCATGGTGAAAAGTACGAGCAGGATGGGGATAAGTGATGGGATAAAGAACCAGCGGATTCCAGCAGCTGTCAGGGTGAAGAAAACAACAAAAAAGGGCAGGGAATGCCGGCTGATGTCTTTAATAAACCCCTTGCCCGG
The DNA here is from genome assembly GCA_001509335.1 of Fidelibacterota bacterium 46_43. Lineage (GTDB taxonomy): Bacteria > Fidelibacterota > Fidelibacteria > Fidelibacterales > Fidelibacteraceae > Fidelibacter. The sequence goes on along the minus strand of LGGY01000139.1, from coordinate 9,868 downwards.
ACCTGAATGGTGGCGGACAATGATTCCGGCCAGCATAAAAGATAAAATCAATTCAGGCATATAAATATCCCCATTGCCATAAAGGACAATGATAAAAATGATAAGGAAGAAGATAAGTTCTCCCCTGAAATGTTTTAAAAAGAAACGGAGAAGCAGTCCCATGGCGGCAGAGACAAAGATCACACTGAACAGGTGAAAGGCAAATGTTAGGAAAGCCTGAGCCCATTCCGGGCCTTTGGAGGTCATGGCTTGCAATAAGACTCCGTGTCCCAGAAATGGAAGAATCAGGACCATACTGGTCAATGTGACGGTATTCAGTACGAGGGCTTTGATCCGCACCGGCGACACATTTTCCCGGTTTACCGAAAGAACCACTGCCGGAGAGCCAGATGCCAGAACAAGGGTTGTGAAAAGGATATAAAAAGGAGCGTGGGAACTTTTTAAAAAGGCAAATGGATGAAAAAGAACCGGGAGAATGAGAAAAAGGAGGAGGGTTCCCAATAAAAGTACTCCCAGATGCCCTGCCATAAGGAGGGGGATTTTTTTGGAGAAATCCCTATAAACCTTTAATTCAAGACGTCCTCCGGCAAGAAATGCCATCATCATAAAAATCATAAAGCGGATAAATTCAAGGGATTCAAGGTCAGAAGCTGTGATGAGGTTTAAGCCTTCCGGCCCCACAAGCATGCCATAAAGGATAAACCCCGTCAGCATAGGTAATGTTTTATTTTTTACCGAACGTCCGATGACCCATCCCGAAACCAGGATCAGTCCAAGAAGAATGGAAGGATTGAGGTCAGTCGGCAGATTCAGGTAGCGGGACAGATATTGGGAGCCGACCGTCAGACCGGTAAGTATAAGAATAATCAGAAAACTCATCGGTGTACCTCCCACTGAATCAGGAGGATCATGAGAGCATATCCCGCAATATATGCAAGGCCGAGTCCACCTGAAATAATTCCTGAATAGACGGATGAAGAGATCAGATGGAGATGGACAGCAATGGCCGGAGTCAAGACACCCAGCGGGATAAGAGATGTGAGAATGGGCCGGATCTCTTCCACCTGCATGACCTGCTTCGTAAAAAAGCGACGGAAAGACCAACGGTTCAGAATAAAGCGGAGCAGTATCAGTCCGGGAACGATGGCCGGTGTAAGCCAGGGGTGTAGTTTAAGGGAGAGACCTGTATAAAACAGAAGGAAAAGAATTACCGGTCTGACCAGCGGTTTGAGGGTATCCTGAATCTGCTGTTTCCGGAATCCGCCTGACGAGATGACCATTCCCGACACCAGATTTATCAGCAGGGGATTAAAACCAAAAAAGTAGGACATTCCCGAATTGATGAGCAAAAGGCTTAAAAGCCAGATGAGTATCCCCTCACCCTGATTGACTTTCTTGATTCCCATATATACCAGGCTGCCGGTTACCAGGGCAATCAGTACCTGAGCCAACAGGTTCAGAACAAAATGAGGCATCGAGGTGCTGATTCCCATGGGTGAAAGAATTCCAAAAAGAATTATGGTAAAAAGACCGCTTAATCCTGATACCGTTTTGAAAAGAAAAGCAAATGAAGATGAGTGTTTTCTGAATTTTTTTAAAAATAACAAGGAAGCGGAAGAAATCTGTGTCAGGGCAAGGGTAAGATAGATTCCGCCAATAAGAATTTCCCAGGCCGGAAAATGAGCCAAATAAAGAAGTATATAGGATGCTGCCAGAATTCCGGTGAACATGAAAAAAGAGTGGAGGGCTGCAAAACGTTTGATATTCACATCGAAATATCGGATATCCCGGAATCCGAAAAACAATCCCCAGTACAACCCTTGAAATCCCAGACTGAATTCCAATAGTGGCAGGGTTTGAACCATTAATTCGTCTGTCATCAGGTCCAGCCCAGATACGCCTACATAAACACCTGCCATAAAGGGAATGGAAACAATCACAAGTTCCCGGAAAATTTCCCGGGTTGCTTCAGTGCGGACACAGAACACTCTGAGGAAAAGAAAAACCATAAGAAAGGTGACACATAAGATGAGAGGCGTTCCCATAAATAAATTTATCTAACTGCTTTATGGCCTGCAATGTGAATATTCAAAACTGACAATATAGAGAAGAATGAATAAAGTTTAATTTGTTGGAAAGGTTTTTTATTTTACATCTATGGATATTTTGGAGAAAACACTGAAAGAGCGCTTCCATCTTGCCGGTTTCAGGCCTCTTCAGCGAGAAATTATTGAAGGTATTCTGGAGGGTAAAAATGTGATTGCGGTGCTGGCGACAGGCGGTGGGAAATCCCTCTGTTTTCAATTGCCTGCCTTGCTGACAGGGGGGCTTACCCTGGTGATTACACCTTTGGTTGCATTGATGGAAGATCAGGTGAAACGGGTTCTGGAGTTGGGAATTTCCGGAACCTGTATCTCTTCGGTTCTGGATGAGGGGGAAAAAAGATCCCGTTTACGGCGCCTTGCCCGGGGTGAGTATCAAATTCTTTTTATTGCACCGGAGCGATTGCCGTCCAAATCCCTGAATCATGCCCTGGAAAGCTGTCCGCCTTACTTCATTGCCATTGATGAAGCCCACTGTATTTCCCAGTGGGGACATGATTTCAGGCCATCCTACATGGAAATCGGTCCCTTTGTACAACATTACGCGATACCGTATAAGGCGGCTTTCACCGGAACCGCCACAAGGGAAACAATTGAAGATATGAAGAGGTCTTTGGGCTGGGAAAAGGCCCTGGTATTAAAAGCAACCTTTGATCGGCCCAATTTGAAATATATGGCGTATTCATTAAAAAATTCCCTGACCAAGCGCAATGCTTTAAAACAGATTTTGAGGGGAATGAAGGGTGCCGGTGCCATATACTGCTCAACCCGGAAAGATGTGGAACAAATACACACGATGCTCAGGATGTGGGGTGCCGATCCCTGTATGTATCATGCCGGCCTTTCCCCTCATATCCGGAAAAAATCACAGGCGGATTGGATTTCCGGACGTAAACCGCTCATGGTCGCCACAAATGCCTTTGGTATGGGAATAGACAAGGGAAATGTCCGTTTTGTGATCCACTATCAAATTCCCGGAAATCTGGAGAATTATTATCAGGAAGCGGGCCGGGCGGGGAGGGATCGTCAGGATTCTTACTGTATTCTTTTATATACACCCGAAGACCAGGAGATCCAGGAATTCTTTCTGTCCGGCCACACCTGGGATCCCATCATGCTTGAAGATGCCCTTACGGAAGGTCGAATCCCGGAAAACCTTCCGGAATATGTGAAACGATATTTATCCGAGACGTTATGCTACGATGAAACAGATATATATCGTATCCGGCAGGATTTGAAGCGACTGAAATTATATGCATCACTTCAAATGGAGAAATTTGAAAAAATGAAGGGGTATGTATTGGAAAACCGTTGCCGGAGAAAAGCCATCCTGGATTATTTTGATGAAGCCTCTTCCCTGAATAACTGTGGCGGATGCGATGTGTGCCTGTCATGGTGTCCGGGTGATTTAAAAACCGATTACCTTGTGGTAAAAAATGACTTAAGGGATGAAATGGTTTTGGCACGGCAGCTTTATGCCCGATTCAACACTCACCGGTTTTATATAGACGGTTTCCATTTCAAAAACCGATCCATCATTCGCTGTATTCTGAATCATGGTGAAAAAAATGGCTTGGTACGTGAAATGATTCCGTGTCTTTGGACGGCGACGCCTGCCCTCAGAAGAGAACTTCCCGAAGATGGGGGTGATTTGAAATTAAAGCATTTTCCCGGGCTTATCATCAGGGCGAAGAAAGTCCGAAAGTTGGTGGGACAACAACGACTGGAAGCCCTCGATAAAGTGCTTCCATGGTGGTTTCTGAAGGGCTTAGGCAGGAAACGTTACCGGAAAATCCTTGAGTCCATTGTAACGGAAGATGAAATCCGTATGCTGTTATTTCCCCTGAAAGAATCCATTATCGAAGACATATTGAAACTGTTTGAACCGGAGGAGGGGTGTCTTTCCCCACGAAAAAGACATCTTTCACAGCTTTTGGCTTGCCATGGAATGGCACCGGATGATCAGGTTCTCTATCTGAAGGGAAGGATATAAACGGAACAAAAGTTTATTCAAACCGTTGGGAATAAATTGAAATCCGGGTATATTTGTCCATGAAGAAAATATCAACGAAGAAATTAATATATCGATACTTCATCTATTCGCTGCTGATCGTTTTGTTTGGCTTATTTGTCCTTTTGGGCGGTTATTTTTACCTGAGCCGGGATTTGCCGGGTCTGGAAGAGCTTGAACGTTTTGAACCGGAACTTATTTCCCGTGTATATGCTTCGGACGGGACAATTCTTAAGGAATTTTACACACAGCGGCGGGTTCTTATTCCCATTGAAGAGATCCCTGCCCATGTTGTGAATGCCCTGTTGGCAACGGAAGACCGGGACTTTTATGATCACTGGGGGATGAACGTAAAACGGACCGTCAAAGCCTTTCTTGTGGGATACGGCGGGGCCTCTACCATCACGCAACAGCTTGCACGGACACTTCACCTGAATCTTGAACGGAGCTATATTCGTAAGCTGAAAGAATTGATTATTGCCATTCATATTGAACAGACCTATACAAAAGATGAAATTCTGGAAATGTACCTAAATTCTGTTCACTTTGGTCATGGAACGTACGGCATACAGGCAGCGGCCAAGCTTTACTTTAACAAGGATGTCCAGAATTTAAACCTGGATGAAGGGGCCATGTTGATTGGATTACTTCCCGCCCCAGCCCGCTTTACGCCGATCCATTTTCCCGATGTGGCCATCCAGCGGCGGAATCTGGTCCTCCAGAATATGGTAGTAACCGGTAAAATCAGCAAATGGGACTATGCCAATGCCCTGAATCAAAACACATCGGTGGCACCCCGGCGGGAATCTCTGGGGATTGCCCCGTATTTTACGGAGTATGTTCGGCAGGAGATATCGGATCTGGGCGATCGTTACAACATCAACATATACCGGGACGGACTGGAAATATATACAACATTGAATAGCCGGATGCAGTTGATTGCCGAGGAAGCCCTTCAGAACCATTTGCGTTATCAGCAGAAGAAACTGGATCGTCGATTGTTGGCCAACCGTAAAGAGATGATTAGTTTACTGGGGATTCCGGCCGATAGTGTGGCCCATCTTTCCAACGATTCTCTATTTCACCTGATTCCCAAACATCAGCGTGTGGTTCAGGGCAGTTTCTTCGCCATTGATCCGGAAAACGGCGCCATTTTAGCCATGATCGGCGGCCGGGATTTTGAAGAAAGCAAGTTCAACCGCGCCGTCCAGGCCGAACGGCAGGCCGGATCCATTTTTAAGCCGTTTGTCTATACGGCTGCCGTGGATAACGGTTTTTCACCGTCTGATCAGGTATTGAATCAGCCGGTGGTCATTATTGAGGCGAACGGGACCCGGTGGACTCCCACCAACTATAACGGTAAAACCGGCGGGCTTATGACGATGCGAGAGGGCATCCAATGGTCTACGAATCTTGTATCAATCCGCTGGGCCCAAAAGGTGACGCCTGCTGTCGTCAGGGATTATGCCCGGAAAATGGGACTTACAACCCGTATTGATGCTGTTGAATCCATTTCTCTGGGAACATCCCCTACGAGATTATCCGAACTTGTGGCTGCTTATGCCGTTTTTCCCAACCAGGGCGTGTGGAATAAACCTTTTGCTATCACACGGGTCCTGGATAGGAATGGACACGAAGTGTACCACAGTCCCCGGGATACCCGGGAGGTCCTGAGCCGCGAGACGGCTTACATCATGACAGACCTGCTGCGTACTGTTGTGGATGCTGGTACAGGCGGCAGTATCCGGTGGAAATACCAGTTTACCGGTGTACCCGCAGGCGGGAAGACCGGAACAACACAAAATTTTACCGATGCCCTTTTTGTGGGATTTACAAAAAATCTATGTGCCGGGACCTGGGTGGGCGTGGATGATCCCCGAGTGTCTTTGGGCGAAGGGCAGGCCGGGGCCGTGGCTGCTCTGCCGATTTGGGCTACTTTTATGAAAAAAACCTACGATGAACTGGGGTTGCCTGTGAAAGATTTTAATATGCCTCCCGGTGTTCGCTCCATTGAAATCTGTTCTGAAACAAAGAAACTTCCAACTGAATATTGTCCCACAACTACCGAAATTTTCAATGTCCGATATGCGCCTAAAACACGGTGTACCGTCCATGGGAAAAACAGCTCCCGTTCTAACCGGGGTGTGGATTTTTAAGGATTATCAAATTGCAAGCACCCGAAGGCATCAGGTCTGTGAAAGTTTTTTTCCGGTAATTGCGTCCAACTGATCCAATGGGGATGAGATGTTTCATCCCCGCATTTATAAAAATTAGCTTTCCAGATTTCAGTGAATGTTTCCTCGGTCAAAGGCGTATACCGTTGAATCAGATCAAAAGGAATGACAAAAGCAAGTTCCCAAAAAAGCGGTGTTGTGATTTCTTCGGGTATGTGGGGAGGAAGGGTACTCTGCCGTTGTACCATGCTCAGTTCTTCCCTTGACAGGATGTCGTAATCGATGCGTTTTCCATCTTTTTTTTGTGGATTCCGGATATAGTAGCAGAGCAGATTCCCCCCGCAATTGAATTCAAAATTAAAATATCCTTTGGAGGCGGCCGGTTTCAGGAAAAATTCCACACAGCTGTCCTTGCTGACCTTTGCCTGGTAACCATCCTGTACACAGCGGACATAGCGGTCGTCGACAGAAAATTTTCCATACAACGCCTGATGATCCCGGAACAGGCGGATTTCTACATGAGGGATATGATCACTGCTTTCGGGGCGGATCTCCCTGAGTGTTACCGATGATACATTTTCCCAGTTCTGAGGATCCAACAGAGGGTCCAATTTCCTGATGCGTCTGAAGGGGATGGTGAGAATCGGTTTGGAAATCATTTAAAACTCCCAGTTGAAATGAGGTGTTGGCAGGTTAAAGGCATTATCCAGCCTGGAAATGAGTGAGGGATTTCCTTCCAGGGTTTCACTCAGTTGAAGGATTGACGCAAGCCGGACGCCAGGCCATATCCGTGAAAAAACATTGACTGAACAGACAAGGATTGGCAGAGAAGGATCTGTTTTTTCTTTATCTGCTCTGCAGTTTTTCCCAGCAAAAGTGCCATGGGTCCTTCGTTCTCATATTCCATCCAACCCGCTTCTTTCCATATTCGGCGGATATCGTAAAAATCCCGATCATGCGGATATGGACGGATAATTATGGTTTTATCTCCAGACATTGGCTTGCCGTCCTTCCCTTTTTTCCAGTTTCAAGGCATCACTTAACACAGACGATTTTACGTTAATCCGCAGATAAAAACTCTTTACCGACGATGTGGGAGTCCAGTTCAAACTCATTTCCCAACAGTGGAGGTCCCGCTTTAATGAAATATATTGATATGTAATCTTTTGGTTGATCACATTAATATTCAGGGTATAATCCATGGACCAATTTGGGCTGAGATTGGCTGAAAAACGGGTGTTCAACGTGAGATTTTTACTGGTCTTGTCCGGGTTTGTTGCCGAGTAGTTATACCGGATGCTCACCCGGGCCTGCCAGTCTGAAATACTCTCGTCATGCCGGGTATCCGTTGTATCCTGAATCCCTTTTTCCCTGAACTGAAAGCCTGTATCAAAGCTGAAATGAGTGAGTCTGGGAATATCTTCAAAATCATTGATTCGTCTGTTATTTACGGTGTTGTACTGATAAGGATCCAGGCGGATATTTCCGTTGAACTGAAGATTTCCGGGTAGACGGGATGCTCTGTAGGAAATATTGACAGGACTCCATTTGAGGGAATCAGCATTGAAATCATAATTTCCGTTCAGATTCAACGTTAGAAAATCATATTTGTTGGATTTTTCCGGATCTTTTTTATCGGAAAATTTTGCTGAGAACTGGTTACCTAAAGACCAGTTCATGGTTCGGGAGTCTCTTGAGGGAGTTTTTCCCAAAAGAGTTGCTGCGAAATAATCATAAGACACCGGATTGCCGTTGGTATCGGTCCCATGGAAGACATAATTCGGGTTGTTGGAAATATCCGGGGTATAGGCAAAGCTTACGGAAGGAGTGATGACATGCCTGAGAGCCTGGAAACGGCCGGCAGGGAAATAGAAAATTCCGTAAAATTTGGAGGAAAGACGAAGATTTGCAGAATAAACTGCCCGTCGTTTAAAAGCTTTTTGATTTTCCAGGATTATGTGACCTGTACTATCCAGAAGAACCCTTCCGTTATCAGAAAGTTGAGGTGCTTTATATTCAAAAACCCATCCTTCCTTGATGTTAAGGCCGGGAGAAGCCGTGAGCCAGTTAAAAAACTTGTGATTTAATGATATGTTTCCCTGATGGATCATTCTGCTTTGCTGCTCATCCTGAAAAGTGGAATCGATTTGCAGTGTATGGGTATAGTGGTTTTGAAAATTGGTCGAATAGTTATAGGTAAGGGTGTGATACCAGCGTTGGGGATCTGTTGCCTTTGATTTTTTAAAAATCTGGCTTGTGCTTTTGGAGAGTGATATCTGAGGTATGGAGCCCTGGACGTTCCCTGTAATGAGATCTTCCGTCCGGGAGGCATTCATGGAGAGTCCCATATCCCCAATCCGTGTGGAATAGGTGGCATTTGAAATAAGTTTCTGGTTCAGCCGCTCATCCAATTCGACACCGGTCTGCTGATAATAAGACCGGTCATTGGTATAAGAACCGGAAATATTGAGTCTGGAGGACTGGCCCAGGGTTTGCTGGTGGTTCAGGGCAATGTCGTACCGTACCTGTGGACGATCTGCCAGAAAATTGTTGTTATAACTGGTTCGGATTTGTCCATTCAGTTTGTATCTCAGGGCGTAGCGGGTTGTGTTGTTGATTTTGATTCCCTGCAAATCGAAAAAGTCGATCTGAATTTTTGTATCCATATAATCGTTGGGAGCCCAGTAATAACCGGCACCTTTCAAATACCATCCCGAAACATTGGATGTCCCGAAAGAGGGCATGAACCATCCACTGTGCCGCCGTCCCTTTTTATCAGGGTAAACACCGAAAGGAAGGTAAAGAACAGGGATATTCATAATCCGGAGTACCAGGGGTTTGGCAATGACCACTTTATCGGGAATCAGTTTCATGCGCCGGGATTCAATCCAATAATGAGGATCCTCCTCCAGGTCGCAGGTGGTGTAACGGGCATAGTCCACATAAAAGGGGTTGTCTTCCCGTTTCTGGATTTGCCGGCCGGTATAGAAACCATCTTCCAGGGTTGTTGAACCATAGATGGCCCTTCCACGCCGGGTTCGAAAGTTGTAATACAATTCTTCTCCGTACATCGGGTCCGCCGTGCCCTGAATGAATTCGGGAATACTGACAAGGCCGGTATCGGTTTTTCGTGGCAGAGCGTAAAGCATCTCCGCTTTCCAGTCCACCCGAATAGTATCCGATTTGAGATACATGTTCCCGTAAACCACCTCGGCATGATGAATGAGATCGGTTATGTCGGCTATCATGTCGTAATGTATCCTGTCGGCTTGGTACACGAGATTTGTATCCATGCCCGCTTCAGTGGGATGGGGATAAAAAGTCCCGGATACATCCCGGATGACCCGTATCAGTGTCAGTAAGTCATTTTGAAACAGCATCTGCACCGTATCACCGCTGGCATGATTGAGCCCCTGAAACAGGGAATCTCTGAATACATGATAATCGGATTCGGCCATGCCTTTCATTTCCAGGGAATCCACCTTATTGAACGGGTTGAACCAGATCCACAGATCCCGTCCCGTGAGAGTGCTTGTGAAGATCACCGAGCTGTCCGAATCCTCCGTTTTATAAATTCCCTT
>LGGY01000138.1 GCA_001509335.1 Fidelibacterota bacterium 46_43 | reverse complement strand
CAATCAGTGATTAAACTGTCTGAAACCTACGGTATAGATATGCCTGTATCCCAGGCCGTTTATCAGGTTATGTTTGACCATGCCGACCCTCTGAAAATCGTCAACGATTTAATGAACAGAGATCCAAAATCTGAGTCCCTGATTCTGGAAATATAAAATTGTATTTAACCCTGAAAACTGATAAACTTTATAGTTTTGCCCTTGTAGCTCAGCAGGATAGAGCGACGGTTTCCTAAACCGTAGGTCGCAGGTTCGAGTCCTGCCAGGGGTACAAAAATAAGGAGTTGAATCATGCTGAAACCACGCAAGAAAATGACGAAAAAGGAATTGAAAACCGACCCGTTCTTTGAAAAAATGGATGCATTTTTACGGTTTTACAAACGGAATGAAAAACGGATCTGGACCATCCTGATTGCTGTGATCCTCATTGGCATCTCCGGTTCATACATCACCCGGTCCGAGATTAAAAAGCAAGAAAAAGCCAAAAGCCAGATCAGCATTGCTCAGTTTTATATGAAAAGCGGTCAGGAAGACCGGGCTGTCAGCCTTCTCTCGGAAGTCCGTGACGGACTCTATGGGAAAAAATACATTGGCTATGCTGCCTATTACCTGGGGGATATCAATCTGAAGAACCGGAATTACAAGCAAGCCGAGGAAAATTACAGGGAATTTTTAAGCAGCAAATCCGGAGACAGATTGATGAAAGCCACGGCTCAGGCTGCTTTGGGAGCTGTGGAAGAAAGCCGGGAAGCCTATGAAAAAGCATCAGAATTCTACCTGGAGGCGCTTAAACTTGCTGATCTGACCAACCTGAAAATAAATTTTGGAGAGAAAGCCTTTCAAAACGCCCTGAAAGCCGGTCATACACAAAGGGCAGAACATGTCCTTGATCTTCTTGAAAAATTGGACCTGGATGAAATTCAGAAAAATAAAATAGTGAGCTATCGCGCGTTATTGAGAAAATAAACGACTATTTCCTTGTTACATATACAATTCATTCATAAATTATGCATTGAAAAGTGGGATTAATCCCACTTTTCTATTATAGGTGTGAAGAATGACTCTGAAAGACGAACTGAAAACAAAGGTTGAAGCCATGGCAGAAAGCCGTGGATTGTGGATTGAAGATATTCGCATATCGGATAGTGGTGGGACCATCCTGATTTTGTGTGACAAAGTAGAAGGGATTCAGTTCGCTGACCTTCAACAGTTTTCAAAAGACATTCAGAAAAGTGAGTGGTTTGATAAATCCTTCAGTGAACATTACGATCTGGAGGTAAGTTCACCCGGACTGGATTTTCCCCTTAGTTTGCCACGGCATTTTGTGAAGAACCGGGGCCGGCTGGTGAAAATTCGCCATACGATGGAAACCCTTCCCAATCCTGTCAGGGGAAATGTTGTGGATGCAACTGAATCCATGGTTATTCTTCAAAAAGAAGGATCGGCATCAGGAGAAACACTTGAAATTCCTCTGGATGCCATAACAGAAGCCAAAGTAAAAATTAAGTGGTAAGAGGAGATCTGCTTTGAACCACAAAGAACTTATTGATGCCTTTGCCCAGCTCGCAAAAGAAAAAGGGATTGCCAGAACCGAGGTTGCCGATATTATTGAATCGGTGTTTGAATCCATTATCCGTAAAAAATATGGTGATGTAGATAATTTTGACATTATTGTGAATACGGATAAGGGAGAAATTGAAATTTACCAGGAACTGGAAGTGGTGGCTGATGAAGACCTGGATGACGAAGTCCGGGAAATTTCACTTACAGAAGCCCGCAAACGTCAGGATGTAGACGATGTGGAACCGGGCGATGTAATTGTCCAGGTGATTGATCCGGACATTTTCGGACGCAGGGCCATCTCTGCTGCCAAGCAGGTTTTGAGCCAGAAAATCCGGGAACTTGAACGGAATCAGATCTATGAGGAATATACCAACCGGATTGGAGAAATTATTGTGGGAAGTATCCACCAGATCCGCCGGGGGGAATCCCTTTTTGTCAATATTGACAAAACTGAGCTGAAAATGCCACGCCGTGAACAGATTGAAACAGAACGTTATCGACGCGGGGATACCATAAAAGCCATTATCAAAGAAGTCAACATGACACCCAAAGGGCCTGAAATTATCATTTCCAGGGCAGATGAATCTTTTTTGCGGCGGCTTTTTGAACTGGAAGTACCGGAAATTTTTGACGGCATCGTGGAAATAAAAGCCATTGCACGGGTCCCGGGCCGGCGAAGCAAGATCATCGTGGAATCCAACGATAAACGGATTGATGCCGTAGGTGCCTGTGTGGGTATCAAAGGAAGCCGTATTAAAACTATTGTGAATGAACTGGCCGGGGAAAATGTGGATATTATCAATTACAGCCATGAATCTGAAGTCCTCATTTCCAGGGCGTTGTCACCGGCGAAACCTCTTTTTATTGAGATTGATGAGGACCGTCGTACAGCACTGGCTGTTTTTGATGATAACGAAATCGCCACGGCAATCGGTACCGGTGGGATCAATATCAATCTCACCTCACAGGTTACCGGATACGATATTGATGCCATACGCCGTTCGGAATATAACCGCCTTGAAGGGGATGATATTTTTATTGAAGATCTGGAAGGCATTACCAAAGCCCAGGTCGATGCCCTTCAGGAAGCCGGCATTGAAACTGTCGCCGATTTTCTGAATACTGAAACAGCCAATCTTCTTAAAATTAAAGGAATTGGTGAAAAGACCTTTGAAAAAATCGAAACCATTGTTCAGGATGCCCTGCAATCCAAACGGGATAAGCAGGATGAACTGGATCTCGACGACAATCAAGGCTAAGTCGTTGTAAAATATAAAAAGGAAATTCTGAATGACCTCAGAGAAGCCTGTAAGAATATATCAACTTGCGAAAAGACTGAATATCTCTCATAATGATATCATTTTCCTGCTGAACAAGCATGGGATTGAAGCCAAAATCAATACGGTTTTGGATAAAGAGAATCTGGCTCTTGTCTTGTCGCATTTTTCGGATGATGAAAAAAAAGCGCATGATGAACGCAAAGAGAAGATCACCCAGAAAAAAGCAGAGGAAGAAGAGAAAAAAAAGATTGAAGCCCAGAAAAAGTCCGAAGAAGAAGCACGGATTATGGCAGAAAAGGCGCGACTGAGGGCATTGAAAGAAGAAGATGATTTAGAACAAATAGAAAAGAAACGGCTTGAAGAAGAAGCCCGGAAGGCGAGAGAGATTGAAGAAAAGGTCCGTAAAGAAAAAGAAGAGCGTCTGAAAGCCGAAGCCGAAGCCAAAAAAGAGCTGGAAAAAGAACAGAAGCAAGAGAAGAATAAAAAGAAAAGTGCCGGACCGGAAAAAGGTGAATCTGAAGAAAAAGCGGCAGATGTTCCGGAAAAAGAGACTAAAGAGACCCCTAAAAAGAAGAAAAAGCATAAAAAACGGGGTGGCATAACCTCTGATGAGGATGAATATGAAAAGAAACTGGAGGATTTGAAACGCAGGCATAAATCCGCCACCAAACGGTACCAGGTATCGGAAATTGAATCACGTCTGGACCAGTTTAAGAAACAGCAAACCGTAGTCCAGGCTGGATCTGCCTCCAAGAGTGGCCGGGGTAAGAAAAAAGGTCGTAAAGTAGATCAGAACGAGGTGAACAAATCCATCAAATCCACCCTGGCAGCTATGGATGAACGGAAAACACGCCGCAAACATAAACACACCCAAAGTGCTTCGGAAACTCATGTACAGGAAGATTCCAATATCATTGAAGTTACAGAGTTTATTAGTGTTCAGGAACTGGCCAAACAACTGGATGTGCCCAGTACGGATATCATTGCCAAGGGAATGGGACTGGGGCTGATGTTGACGATCAACCAGCGTCTGGACTGGGATACCATTGAACTTCTATGTGCCGAATATGATATGGAAGTAAAAAAACTTGAGGAATATACGGAAGAGATCCTGAATGAGACAGAAGAAGAGATTGATGAGAAGGATTTGACGGAAAGAGCTCCCGTTGTAACCGTCATGGGACATGTGGATCACGGGAAAACCTCCATTTTGGATACCATTCGAAATTCACGGGTTGTTGATGGGGAATCGGGAGGTATTACACAGCACATTGGTGCTTATAGTGTGGATGTGAGCAACGGAAAACGGATCACTTTTCTGGATACGCCGGGACATGAGGCCTTTACGGCGATGCGTGCCCGGGGTGCCCAGGTGACGGATATTGTTGTGATAGTTGTTGCGGCGGATGATGGAGTGATGCCCCAGACAAAAGAAGCCATCAGTCACGCCCATGCGGCAGGAGTGCCCATCATTGTGGCAATCAATAAAATTGATAAACCGGAATCTGATCCGGAACGGGTCATTCGCGAATTGTCTGAAAACAACGTTCTCGTGGAAGATTGGGGCGGAAAAGTCCAGTGTGTAAAAGTTTCGGCTAAACAAAATATTAATATTGATAAATTGTTGGAATCCATTCTTCTGGAAGCCGAAGTGCTGGAGCTGAAATCCACAAAGAAGGGGCTTGCAAGGGGTGTGGTGATTGAATCCCGTCTGGATAAAGGGCTTGGACCCATTGCCACCGTTCTGATTCAACGGGGAACCTTGAAAATTGGGGATCCCTTCATTTGCGGACGTTTTGCCGGAAGAGTCCGGGCGATGATTAATGATCAGGGTGAACGGATCAAGGAGGCTTATCCGGCAGATCCTGTCCAGATACAGGGATTTGATGATGTTCCACAGGCCGGTGACCATTTTATCTGTATGGATGACGAACGGGAAGTGAAACGAATTGCCACCGAGCGTCAGAGAATTCACCGGGAACAGGAATTCCGGTCCTATTCACTGCAGACACTGGATGAAATCGGCCGGCAAATAAAAGATGGACGGACCAAGGAGCTGGCTCTGATTATCAAAGGGGATGTGGACGGATCAATTGAAGCCCTGGCCGATGCATTCATGAAACTTTCCACAAAAGAAGTGGCGGTGAAAGTCATCCACAAAGGTATTGGGATGATCAATGAGACTGACATCAACCTGGCATCTGCATCCCGGGCTGTGATTATTGGTTTTCATGTCAATGCTACGGCAAAAGCCCTTGAAGCAGCCAAAGAACTGAAAGTGGAAATCCGGAATTATACGATTATTTATGACGCAGTCGATGATGTGAAAGCAGCCCTTGAAGGCTTGCTTGAACCGGAAAAAATCCGGGAAGTTATGGGTGAAGCTGAAGTCCGGCAAATTATTAAAATATCCCGGATCGGTACAGTAGCCGGTTCTTTTGTTACATCGGGCAAAATGATCCGGAATGCCCAAATCCGTATTCTGAGAAATAAAGAAGAAATTTATCAGGGATATCTCTCTTCATTAAAACGGTTTAAGGATGATGTAAAAGAGGTCCAGGAAGGCTACGAATGTGGAATCACCATCGATGGGTTTGATGCCTTCCATGAAGGGGATATCATTGAATGTTATAAAGAAAAGTCTGTGAGAAGAACGTTGGAAGATGCAACAAAATAAACGACAAAGGCAGATTGCTTCTGAAATAAAGCACAAATTGGGTGAATATTTTATCCGTGAGGGAAAGACACTGACGGGGGACTCTCTTGTGTCTGTCGCACGGGTTGAAATGTCCCCGGATCTGCAATATGCCAATATTTATATCAGTATCTATCCTGATACAGATGAGGGAGAGGATATTTTTGAGAAAATCCGGGAAAATATCAAGCAAATCCGTATGTTTGTTGCCCGGAATATCCGTCTCAGACTGGCACCGGAAATAAGAATATTTAAAGATGAATCCATGGAATATGCCGACAGAATTAATAAAATACTGCGAGATCTGGGAGAATAATATCAAGGGTATGACAGTCCCCATCCATAAACCTGCCGGATGGACATCTTTTGATGTAGTAAAAAAATTGAGAAATGTGACAGGCTTTAAAAAAGTCGGACATGGAGGAACACTGGATCCCTTTGCATCGGGACTTCTGATGGTGGGTTTCGGGACACACACGAAAAAATTGAATACTTTTTTAAAGGCAGATAAAAGTTATGAAGTATTGATTCGGACAGGTGTGGAATCGGATACCATGGATATTACCGGGACAATTCATCTGGCTCAGAAAAGCGTACACTTAAACAGGGATATTTTGCTACAGATCCTCCAATCTTTCAAAGGGCCACAACAGCAGATTCCACCCATGTATTCTGCAAAAAAAGTAGATGGAACACCCTTGTACAAGAGAGCCAGAAAAGGGGAGGTAGTGAAAAGAAAGCCTCTGGATATCGAAATATATGAAACAGAGCTTTTGGATTTTACGGAGGATACATTTCGGATTCGTGTGTCTTGTTCCAGTGGAACCTATATCCGGGTTTTGGCACATGATCTGGGTAAAGCCCTTGGAACCGCGGCACTTGCAGAAGAACTGATACGACTGGGAATAGGTGATATAACCCTGGAAAAGAGTCTTACAATTGAGGATTTTATCGAACAGTGGAAATTATTAGCAGCTTAGATAATTTACCAGGAAATCCGGAAGCGTATGTGACCATTGGAACTTTTGACGGGTTTCATCTGGGACACCAGAAAGTCATATCCCGCCTTGTAGAAAGGGCTCGTGAAGATCAGGTAAAAAGTATCCTTATAACCTTTGCACCCCATCCCAGAGAGATTGTTCAGAATCCCACCCGCGAACCGATTCGCTTTATTAACAGCCTGGAAGAACGGATTCAAAATCTTGCAGTTACCGGACTTGATTATATCATAATTCAGCCCTTCAATCAATATATGGCCAATATGGAGGGAGAAGTCTTTCTGGAACGCTATATCATGAAACGGATTCGGGTCAAAGGTTTTGTCATTGGAGAAAGTCATACATTCGGGAAAGACCGGAAATGCACGGCACAGCGGCTGAAAGCGTTGGGTGACCAGAAATACGGTTTCGATGTGGAAATAATTTCCCGTGTAAGTGACGGTGATTTTATTATAAATTCAACCAATATCCGACGCCTTATTGCCACCGGAAAGATGGAGTCGGCCAAAAAATACATGAATAAGCCCTTTCATATGAAGGGACGGATTATTTCGGGTGAAAAAAGGGGGAGAACACTCAATTTTCCCACCTTGAATATCCTACCTTTGTCACCCAAAAAGATCATACCGAAAG
This sequence comes from Fidelibacterota bacterium 46_43, assembly GCA_001509335.1. Taxonomy (GTDB): domain Bacteria; phylum Fidelibacterota; class Fidelibacteria; order Fidelibacterales; family Fidelibacteraceae; genus Fidelibacter. The sequence goes on along the minus strand of LGGY01000138.1, from coordinate 11,395 downwards.
AAGGCGTCTATTGTGTGAAAGTCCATATTCAGAGAAAAACCTTTAAAGGAATGTGTAATATTGGCACCAGACCTACCTTTGAAGGAAACCATCTCACCATTGAAGTCCATGTGATTGACCAAGAACTGAACAACCTCTATGGCCGTGAACTGGATATGGAGTTTTTTCATTATGTCCGAGATGAAATGAAGTTTAACAGCGTGGATGAACTGAAAAAACAGTTGGAAAAAGATAAAGAATATTGTAAAGAATTAAAGTTGGAGGACTGATGTCAACGTTATCATCGGAAAAAAAGAAGGAAATCATTCGGGAATTTGGAAAAAATGAGCAGGACACCGGAAGTCCTGAAGTCCAGATTGCTATGTTAACAAAGCGCATTCAGGATCTGACGGAACATGTCAAAATTCATAAAAAGGATCATCACAACCGTCGCGGTCTGCAAAAGCTTGTAGGTCAGCGTCGTGGTTTGTTGAACTATCTAATGAAGAATGACTTTAACCGTTACAGAGACATTATTAAGAAATTAGGTTTGCGTAAATAATTAGGAGTTTATTTTGATTGTAAAAGAACGAGAATTTCAAGGAATTAAAACCAGTCTGCAGACCGGTAAAGTGGCTAAACAGGCTCATGGGTCTGTCCTGGCTAAAGCCGGAGAAACGGTCGTCCTTGCCACCGTCGTCTCTCAAAAAGAGATGCGGGAAGGTGCTGATTTTATTCCTTTGATGGTGGAATACCGGGAAAAATTTTATGCCAGTGGCAAAATCCCCGGTGGTTTTATCAAGCGGGAAGGCCGTCCATCAGACCGTGAAATCCTGTCTGCAAGGATCGTGGATCGTCAGATCAGACCACTGCTTCCCAAAACCTGGTTTCATGAAACCCAGGTTGTGATCAATGTGTTATCTTATGACCAGGTGAATCAGGCGGATGTCCTGGCAGCCGTGGCTGCTTCTGCAGCTTTGACAATATCTGATATCCCATTTGCAGGGCCTGTTGCCTCTGTCCGGGTGGGACGGGTGGACGGCAAATATATCATCAATCCCACCCCTGAAGAGATTGAAAAGGGGGATATGGATCTTTTTGTCGCCGGATTGAAAGATTCCGTCATCATGGTGGAAGGTGAAAGCAGGGAAATCGGTGAAAAAGACTTTCTCGAAGCCATCCGTGTAGCCCAGGAAGCCATCAACGAACTGATTGATCTTCAGCTGGAATTGGCAGAGGAAATCAAGCCGGTGAAACGGGAAGCACCGGTTTTTGATGAACTGGAAAATCTTAAACAGATGATTCGTGAAAAGATCACGACGGAAATTGATGAACTCATCAGTATTCTGCCGAAACAGGAACGGGTGAATTTTGAACAGGATCTGGTGGCAAAAATCACCGGAGAACTGGAAGAAGAGTATCCGGACTGCAAAAATGTTGTTGCAGGAGAAATCCATGACCTGATCAAGGATAAAATCCGAAAGAAGATTCTGAAAGAGGGAGTCCGGATCGATGGACGAAAAACAGATGAAATACGTCCCATCTCCTCGGAAATCGCCTTTTTACCCCGTGCTCACGGATCTGCCCTTTTTACCCGGGGAGAGACCCAGGCACTCGTGGTTACGACTCTGGGATCTAAACAGGATGTACAGATCCTGGATAATATTGACGGAGAAGGGGAGAAACACTATATGCTTCAGTATAATTTTCCGCCCTTCTGTACCGGAGAAGCAAAAATGATCCGGGGCACCAGCCGGCGTGAAATCGGTCATGGGAATCTCGCAGAACGGGCATTGAAAAATGTGGTTCCTCCCCATGAAGAATTTCCCTATACCATCCGGGTCGTCAGTGATATCCTTGAATCCAACGGATCATCCTCTATGGCAACCGTTTGTGGCGGGTGCCTTTCTCTTATGGATGCCGGTGTACCCATTAAAAAGATGGTAAGTGGCATTGCCATGGGACTCATTACGGAAGGTGAAGACTTTGCCGTATTATCTGATATCCTTGGTGAAGAAGATCATTATGGCGATATGGATTTTAAGGTAGCCGGTACAGATGATGGGATTACTGCCATTCAGATGGATCTGAAAATTCAGGGACTTTCTTACGAAAAGATGGAAAAGGCTTTGTTGCAAGCCCGTGAAGGAAGGATTTATATTCTGAATAAAATGCGGGAAACCATTTCAGAACCCAAAAAAGAACTCAGTGTATGGGCACCCAGAATCACCACACTTCATATCCCCATTGATAAAATCGGCGCGGTGATTGGTCCCGGCGGTAAAGTTATCCGGGAAATCATTGCCGACACCGGTGTGGAAATCGATATTGAAGACAATGGAACCGTCAATATCTTTACACACGACAGTAAAGCCTCGGAAGAAGCGGAAAAACGGATTCTGGCACTTGTAAAAGAACCGGAAGTAGGCAAAGTGTACAAAGATGCAACGGTAACCCGCCTGATGGATTTTGGTGCCTTTGTTGAGTTTATGCCTGGAAAGGAAGGACTCGTACACATTTCCGAGCTGAAATGGGAACGGGTTGAAAAGGTCAGTGATGTCCTTAATGTGGGTGATAAAACAGATGTCATCCTCTTTGAAATAGACCGGCAGGGACGGATGAACCTCAGTATTAAGCGTTTGTCCGAACCACCTGAACGGTATCGTCATTACGACCGGGATAAAAAGTCCCATGATTCCAGGCCGGGACAACACCGGAGAAATGACCGAAACAAAAATTACTAAATCCGTTCTTAAAAACGGACTGACAGTTGTAACAGAAAACGTCCCCGGTGCCTCTTCAAACGCCGCGGACGTTTTTGTTAAAGCAGGATCAATTCATGAGCGTTACGAATAATTATTCTCTCATAACGCAGAACCAAAAAGGGGAAAAGTATATTTTGGTATACCTTAAAAGGTATATTTTAGGTGAATTATTCAATAGTGTTGATTATCAGCCATTTAATTCGTACGTTTAAAGAAAAGGTTGATAGGTAAATGGCTCTTCCAAAAATGAAAAAACTCTATTATTCCATCAGTGAAGTCAGTCGCATTACGGATGTAACCCAGCCTACACTGCGATACTGGGAAAATGAATTTTCATTTTTACAACCTGGAAAAAACAGTGCCGGAAACCGGATTTACAAAGAGTCTGATATCAAATTAATTTTTTTGATTAAGTATCTGCTTTATGTACAGAAACTGACCATCAACGGTGCCATTGATTATATACAGGAACTGCATGATAAGAATACACTGAATGAAACCCTGAATTCATTTTACACACCTAAAAAGAATATTGAAAATGAAACAATAGTAACTGACATCCCTGTTGCACAAGAAGAGCAGAGAAATCAAACGGATGAACCACAGGAATCTGCAAAAGATATGCATTCGGGAATTGTCAAACTTCTGATGAAAATCAAAGAAGAAATGGATACACTTAATCATGAACTGGAAAAAATACAGCATAAATTGGATTGATTTTAAAGGGAAAAAACTCTATAATAATCAACTTTCGGAGCGTAGCGCAGCCCGGTAGCGCACTTGAATGGGGTTCAAGGGGTCGTAGGTTCAAATCCTATCGCTCCGACAGAAAAGAGAAAGGGGATACTTCCCCTTTTTTTATTTCAGAGTTTTTTAAGAAACTTTAAAAACTAAAATTAATTAGTTAAAAGAAGATTTTAGTTGACAAATAGAAATGTAAAATAATAGATTTAGGAAGATTGTCAAATAGAACATTACATTAATTGAACAAGTGGAGGATGTCTATGGGAGTTAGACGTCAAAATGTGAAAAAAAAGGAAGATCCGATTTGTTCACCGGAAGCCCTGAAGAAGTTATCTTCAACCTTCAAAGTTTTGGGGCATCCCGCTCGAATCAAGATCTTCCGGGTCCTGGACGGGAAAGAGTACACCGTGTCTGAGATTCAAAATCTCATTGGGGAAGTCCAGCCTGTCACATCCCAGCATCTTAAGATCATGGCTGATCATGAGTTGCTTTTGTGCCGCAGGAATGGAACCCATGTTTTGTACTCACAGAATGCTTCCGAATTCAACCGGAAATTATCTTCCCACATTGTTCGCGAATTGATGAGCGAAATAACTCAGGACCAATGAGTGTCGGGCGGGGGGGGATGTCATGACTCCCCCGCCATTTCTCTCCATCTTCAAAATTTACCGATCATTGTTCTTTCTTATTGATTATTGTATTGTTTATGTTTACAATTCATCATGAATAAATCTGTACGTGAAATTGAAACTCTTATCGAAACATATTCGTTGAGTCATTCCGTACTTTGCCTTCACATGTCGTTTAGCAGCTTATCCCGTCTTATCCCGTCTCCGGAAACTTTTATCGATCTTTTTCTGTCTTACGGTACGACCCTCATTGTTCCCGCCCACTGTTATGGAAAACGGGTACAATATGTCCCCCGGCTGAATATTCGGCAAAATGGTGATGATGATCGACCGGATAATATAAAAATTCCACAATCATATAAAGGGGACATAGATCCGGAAGATATAAGTCCTCAGATGGGAATCGTCGCCCGACGGCTTGCTAAAAGGGCAGAATCACATATTGGGTTTCACCCTGAGAATGCATTTGCAGGTATTGGACCCGAGGCAGAGAGAATCATAAAAACGCAGACTCCCTGGAATGTGTATACCCCTTATGATATCCTCATGGATGTCAAGAAAGCAAAAATTGTGCTGATAGATGTTGAATTGAACAAGGCAACACCCGTCCATTACGCCGAAATGCAGGCAGGCAGAAATCCCTTTATCCGGTGGTACAAAGACAATAACCATGAGGTGAGACCCATGCGGGTAGGAGGATGCTCTGATGGTTTTGAAAACTGCAGACCTTACCTTAAGGACCTTGAAAGTCTTTGTCATGCAGGTTTATCAAGCTGGAGGATATATCCTTTCCAGGCTTTTATCAATCGTTTATCGAATATTATTCGGGATATCCCGGAGATCACCCGGTGTGAAAAGCCGACGTGTCCCCGATGCAGGGATTGTATTGCCGGAGGTCCCTATTTTTCATTTCCTTTCCTCAACACTCACCTGATGAAAACCAGTCATTCCTTCTGCAAACCGGGGAAGACGATGGGAATCAAGTCTTCAAAGTAATCCACAAAATGGACTTTATAAATACCTTCGGTAATTTTAGGATTCAGATCTTCATAATCCGGACGGTTTTCAGAGGGCAAAATCAATTCCCGGATTCCAACCCGTCGGGCTGCAATGGTTTTTTCCTTAACACCCCCAATCGGTAAAATTTTTCCTGTCAGAGACAATTCCCCCGTCATGGCAATATCCCGTCGGACAGATTTATTCAAGGCCAGGGAATATAAGGCCAGAGCCATGGTAATTCCGGCGGATGGACCGTCTTTGGGTGTGGCACCAGCCGGAACGTGCAAATGAATGTGGTTTTCACGGAAAAAAGTTTTCACAGATTTTTTGTGATGATGTTTGTCTATATAGGACCTTACATAGGAATAAGCGATATGGGAGGATTCCTGCATCACTTTTCCCAACTGTCCGGTTTGCTGAAAACCTGCGGATTTGCTTATGACAGATGAGGCTTCAACATAAAGGGTGGTTCCACCCAGGGGCGTCCAAGCAAGGCCTAGTACTATACCAGGTTTTTGTTTTGTATAGAGTTGTTCCGTCTTGTAAATAGGTTTTCCAAGAAATTCTTCCAGGTTTTTCTGATTCACCTGAACTTTATGGTTTCCTTTTTCTGCCTGCAAAAGCGTCGTTTGCCGCATAATTTTTTTTATTTGATTTTCCAGATTTCTTACGCCGGCTTCCCGGGCATATTGTCCGGCAATCCGTTTAATGGCTCCATTACTGATGGAAATATCCTTTGTAAGCAGCCCGTGTTCTTTCCGTTGTTTTGGAATGAGAAATTTTTTGGCGATTTCCACTTTATCTTCCAGAATATATCCCGGCAATTTGATAATCTCCATCCGGTCCAGCAAAGGGGATGGAATGGTATCAAGCTGGTTGGCCGTAGTGATGAAAAGGATGTTGGATAAATCATACCGGACATCCAGGTAGTGATCCAGGAAAGATTGATTTTGTTCAGGGTCTAAAACCTCCAGAAGAGCTGAAGCCGGGTCTCCCTGATAACTAATGCCGATCTTATCGATTTCATCCAGCATAATGACAGGATTGGATGTCCCTGTCCGTTTCAGGCTCTGGATAATTTTCCCCGGCATAGCCCCGATGTAGGTGCGCCGGTGCCCCTTGATTTCAGCCTCATCCCGCATTCCACCCACACTGAACCTGTAAAATTTGCGATCCAGAGCATTGGCAATGGAACGACCTACAGAGGTTTTTCCCACACCGGGAGGACCCACAAGACAGAGAATAGACCCGGCGACACGTCCTCTTTTAATGATAGTGCTGATGACTTCCAGAATGCGTTGTTTTACATCTTCAAGTCCGAAATGCTCCTTGTCTAAAATTTCACGAGCTTTGTGAATATCCAGGTTATCCCGGCTGTAAAAACCCCAGGGAAGATCGGTGAGTGTTGTCAAATAAGTACGGGTCACATGAAATTCTGCAGAAGCAGGCTCCAGAATACGGAGTTTATCCAATTCTTCCTGAACCACCTGAAGGGCTTCTGCCGACAATGTGAGAGATTTTATCTTTTCTTCAATTTTTTCGATTTCTGCCGTTTTGTCATCCTTTTCCAGGCCAAGCTCTTTTTTGATTGCTTTCAACTGTTCCCTCAGAAAAAATTCTTTTTGCTGTTTGTTGATTTTCTCATCAATCTGTTTTTGAATTTTTTCCTGAAGCTGAGCCAGTTCAATTTCCTTTCGCAAAAGCAGAAGGAGTTTTTCTGCCCGGAGATTTAAATCGAATGTTTCAAGAATTTCCTGTAACTCTGATGCCTCAGCGGACAACATCTGAGCTATCAGATCCATCACCAGTCCAGGGTTGTCATAACTGATCTGGGATAATACCATCTTGAGTTGTTCTTTCATCAATGGATTCAGGGCGATCAGTTCTTTTACATTTGTCATGACAGACAGGGTGTAGGCTTTCAAGGAGTCCGACATTTTATCTTCAATATCCTGGATGGGGGTTACAGTCCAGCGTGTAAAGACAGGATGATGAATTTCCCTAACCTTTTTAAATCGTGAAATTGCCTGTACGATTAAATGGGCCGAATCATCTGTCATCTGGATGATCTTGATGATTTTCAAAATGGATCCGGTTTCGTGTAAATGTAAGTTTTCATGTTTTTGGCTATCCGTGTGTTTAACAAGAGAAACTCCCAGAAAATTGCTATCTTTTTCAATAGCAAAGCGAATTTCTTCCACATGAGACTGCCCGTTAAAAGTGATGGGAAGGGTAATACCGGGAAAAACCGGACGATTGTAAAGGGGCAATATGTTCAGATTATCCGGGATAATATCCGAAACGAGGAGCAATCCCTTTTGATCCTTATCCGTATTTGCGTTGATATCGTTTTCTTTCATTGAATTCTCCTGTATTCATTTAAGTCAGTAATTGGACAAAATGATTCATACTCTAAGACCGGTTTACCGTTTCATTCCATCGATTTATTATTTCTTTTCAGAAGATATGTTCCAAATAAAATCAGGGCACCCAGGAGAATAATGACCGGACCGGTGGACAGATCCAGATAAAAAGAGAGGATAATACCACTTTGGGTCAGAAAAATACTGATCAGGATGGAGAAAAGGAGCACACGCCTGAAATCATTGAAAAAAATCATGCTTAACAGCGTGGGAATGGTTAACAGGGCAATGACGAGAATAATTCCCACAACCTGAATCAGTGTGACAATTGTCAAACCTGTCAGGGCGAAAAGAATCATCCGGAAAAGACGGACCGGAATATCCTGAAGCTGTGCAAATTCCTCATCAAAGGCGATGGATAAAAAATATTTAAAGAAGCCGAACATAATGATCAGAACTGAAAACGTCAGAATGGACATCCACACCAAATCCTGTGATCGAACCATTAAAATATTTCCAAAGAGATAAGACATCAAATTGGGAGTATAAGATTGGGGAGAAAGGCTGATCATTAAAATACCTGCTGCCATTCCCACAGACCACAGAATGCCAATATAGGCGTCCTGTGAATTAATCTTTGAAGGTTTGTAATACCCGAGAATCAAAGAAGCGATGACAGCAACGGCGTAAGCTCCCAAAATTGGACTCAGTCCAAGCATGAAAAAGAGTCCAAGTCCGCCAAAGGCAGCATGACTGATTCCTCCGCTGATGAACACAAGGCGCTTGGTGACCACAAAAGTACCCATAACACCACACAACAAGCTGGCTAAAAAACCGGCAAGCATGGCGTTTTTCATAAAGTCGTAGGATAGAATGTCAAGCCCCATTATCTGTGTCCGTTATGTGATTTTAAAACCCGGTGGGGTACTCCATGGGCGATAAGGTCCACCGGGCAGCCATAGACCTTTTCCAGGTTTTCTTCCGAAACTTTTCCTACATCATGGATATACAACTCCTGATTCATACAGGCAATATGTTTTACTTCTTGAGCAATTGCCGAAGCATCATGGGTAACCATGACAATTGGAATACGTTGATTCAATTCATGGATAACTGACTGGAAAATCTGCCGGGATTCGGAATCTATTGAGGCGGTCGGTTCATCGAATAGCAAAATACCCGGATCACCAATAATAGCCCGGGCTATAAGTACCCGTTGCATTTGTCCGCCAGACAGTTCACTGACGGGCTTATCCAGAATAGAATCCAGCTTCAATTTCTTTGCCAGTTCAACAGGTTCTTTATCCGATAAACCCCGGGAAGAGCTTAAAAAACAATACTTCTTCAAATTCCCCATTTTGATCACATCTAAAACCCTGAGGGGTACATTCTGGTCAAAATTTGAAAACTGGGGGACATACCCGATTTTCTTTTCCAGAGAGGGAGGATGGTAGGTGATTTTACCACGGATGGGTGTCAGCAACCCTGCGATCAGTCTTAACAAGGTTGTCTTTCCTCCACCGTTCGGCCCGATAATTACCAGATAGTCCCGGGATGTAATTGTAAAGCTGATATTTTTTAGTATCAGGTTATTCGGCCGGTATCCGAAAGAGACATTGTGAATTTCAATAACGGTATTCGTCTTATTCATCATGGTTTTACCAGAATTGTTGTCATTGTTCTGATGCTTTCCAGCCAGTCATAAGCCAATGGATCTGCCTCTGCCAGCCCGGCGCCCGATTCTTGCGCCAGTGCTTCGGCACTTTTTTGATTAAACCCTTTCTGAACGATGATTTTTTTATGATCATGTTCATGGACCTGACGTGAGATCCGCATTAAATGTCCGGGACCCGGTTCGAGTCCGTGGGATTCGATTGCAATTTGCGTCAGATTGAAATCCCGGGCAAAATATCCCCAGGACGGATGGTAAATAAAAAACTCACGGACCTGATGTTCCCCGATCACATGCTGTATGCTGTCCTGAAGGGTTGTGATTTTTTCCGAGAGTCGTTGTGCATTTTGACGGAAGAGAAGTGAATCCTCCGGATAAAACTCATGGAGAAAAAGTGTCAGGTCTTTCAACATCTTATTCATGAGGATTGGAGACATCCATAGATGGGGATCGTGATCATCTGTGGTGTAAGAGACTTTCAGAGCTTCCTGGTACAAATTGAATACGGGGATTTCCTTGTGTCTGTTCACATAAGGGAAAATATGTTGGGTTTCAAACAGAAAGGCCGGGTGACCAATCAGAAAAAAAGCATCGGAGCGGTTCATTTTCATCATTTGTGATGGTTTTGGAGAATACACTACCGGGGACTGGCCATTGGGGATCATGATATTTACATCAAAACGATTTTCACCTGCAATCTGATGGATAAAAAACGCCTGTGGAGGAATACTGACAGTAATCACATGGGTTTCAGCATATACAGGTGATAGCTGTAATAGCAAAAAGATGAGAATACTCGAAATCATTGTCTTTTTCATAGCATTTCTATGATTGATCCGCTATTTATTGGTTACAAAATTTAGTACATTTTGCAAATTGGATAAAACGATATAAGACGTATGATTAAAAAAACATTTGTGCTACTTGTTCTTGGTCTGTTTTGGATCAACTATCTGCAGGCTTCTGTTTTGTTGATTCCCATGGATAAAACCCAAACGAACCATTTAAAGGCATACGGCATCATGTACTGGGTTCTGGAACAGGGACAGGAAGGGGATTGGTTACTCAATTACCGGGGAGGTTCTTTCAGGACAAAGGATATCTCATCCATCCGGGAAGCGTGCGTTATAAGGGGAGTTCAGTATGAAATTTTAAGTGAAAGCCAAAACCAGCGCATGGAACAAGAGATAGAAAACGAAAACATGGATATCGTCAAACTTGAAGTAGCGCCGAAAATTGCTGTCTATACACCTCCCAATACCATGCCCTGGGATGATGCCGTAACCCTTGCACTCACCTATGCTGAAATACCTTATGATAAGCTGTATGATTCGGAAATTTTGCAGGGGCGGTTGACTGATTATGACTGGCTACACCTGCATCATGAGGATTTTACAGGTCAATACGGAAAATTCTATCGCTCATACAAAAATGCCGCTTGGTATATTCAGGAAGTCCGGACCCAGGAACGTATAGCGGTAGACCTGGGCTTTTCCAAAGTATCAGATTTGAAACTGGCTGTTGCGGAAAAGATTCGTGATTATGTGATCAAAGGCGGATTCTTGTTTGCCATGTGTGCCGCAACGGATACGTATGAAATTGCTTTGGCTGCATGGAATACGGATATTGTGCCTGCTGTTTTTGACGGGGACGGTATAGATCCGGACTATAAAGAAAAACTGGATTTCAGCCGGACCTTTGCCTTTGAGAACTTTTCGATTATTACTGACCCCAATATTTATGAATTTTCTGATATTGATATTCCACCGGGATATGATCCATACGCGATCGATATGAACACCGATTATTTTTCTCTTTTTGAATTTTCCGCCAAATGGGATCCGGTTCCCACAATGTTGACGCAAAATCATGAAGATTTGATTCGCGGATTTATGGGACAGACCAGCAATTTCAACCGGGAGCGGATAAAGAAACATGTGGTTGTGATGGGGGACACACCTGGAACAAGCCGTGTCAAATATCTTCACGGGAATGCCGGGTGGGGGACATTTACCTATTTAGGAGGCCATGATCCGGCAGATTACAGGCATTTTGTGGGGGATCCGCCGACGAATCTGGAACTGTACAAAAATGATCCGGGTTACCGGCTTATTCTTAACAACATTTTATTCCCGGCAGCCAAAAAAGAAAAGCGGAAAACATAATATTTTTATCTCTTGATATTGTCTTCCATAAGAGTTAATATTAATTAAGTGAATAATAAATATGTCATAATTTCACAGG
>LGGY01000137.1 GCA_001509335.1 Fidelibacterota bacterium 46_43 | reverse complement strand
ATTGCCTATTATCTGGGAAATGAGGAAATGATCCGCCGTCTGGATAGAGTCCTGAAAGGCCTTTGATGAAAACTTCCCTCAAGGCGTATGCAAAAATCAATATCGGATTGCGGATTTTAGGTCGCAGACCGTCAGACGGCTACCATGTGCTGGAGACGATCTTTCAGGAACTGGATTTTTCTGATAAAATCTACGTTAAGGTGAATCGTTCAGGACACTTTACCCTGGACTCCAACCGAAAGGATATTCCCCTGAATGAATCCAACCTTATTCTGAAGGCTGTAAAAGCAATAAAACCCTGGTTGCCGGAGGATCTGGGAGCGGATATCTTTGTGGATAAGCAGATACCGCCGGGTGCCGGACTGGGAGGCGGTTCTTCCGATGCGGCGGCAATCCTGAAATTTTTTCGGCCCTTGTGCCACAATAAACCACCCCTCGAATCCCTGGCCCTCTCTTTGGGTGCAGATGTCCCCTTTTTTCTCACAGGGGGAACATCCTATGCCACGGGCATTGGGGAGGAACTGAAATCAATCTCCATACCACTGGACTGGATTGTTGTGCTGGTGATGCCGCCCTTTTCGATTTCAACAAAACAGGCCTACATGGATTTGAGAATTTCCTTGACTGATACGGTGAAAAAAACTAATATTCCAAGCTTTCTGCGCCGGGGATTTGACTGGCGGTTTTTTGAAAACGATTTTGAAAGGGTGATTATTCCGGCATATCCACAAATCGGAGTGATAAAGTCCGCGCTGCTTGAAGCGGGAGCGGAATTCTCCGCTTTGTCGGGTTCCGGCTCGACTGTGTATGGAATATTCTGCTCTGACGACAAGGCCCGCTCCTGTATAACCAGATTACAGGATTACGGCCACATTGTTTTGTGTCAGCCACGGGGTTTGACATGATACTCGGGGGTCGTCTAATGGCAGGACAGCGGGTTTTGGTCCCGTCAATAGGGGTTCGACTCCTCTCCCCTGAGCTCATTCATACATATCACAGTCTTTTATTAACCCAAATCAGAGGTGTAAGCCCATGTACGGTGAATTAAAAGTTTTTTCCGGCAGTTCCAACCGGCCACTGGTGGAAAAAATCTGTGAAAAACTGGGAATTAACGTAGGACCCCTGACCATTAAACAATTTAGTGACGGCGAAATCTGGGTCCGCTTTGAAGAGAGTATCCGTGGCAAGGATGTCTTCATCATCCAGTCTACCAACTCCCCTGCGGAAAATTACATGGAGCTTCTGCTGATTCTGGATGCTGCCCGTCGGGCTTCGGCTGCCCGCATTACAGCAGTCCTGCCCTATTACGGTTATGCCCGGCAGGACCGGAAAGATCAGCCTCGGGTGCCCATTTCGGCACGGCTGTTCATGGATTTGCTGGTAAAGGCCGGGGCAGACCGGATTATGGCGATGGATCTTCACTCCACCCAGATTCAGGGCTATGTGGATGTCCCCTTCGATCACCTCTATTCCCGGCCAGCCCTCCTGGAACACTGCCTATCCCTGAGTGAGGATACCAGCAGCGACCTGGTGGTTGTCGCTCCTGATATGGGAAGCGTCCACCGGACCCGCAGCTATGCCGGTGTGTTGAACCGGAGCCTGGCCATTATTGACAAACGGAGGACCAGTCATAACCAATCCGAAGTCATGCACCTGATTGGTGAAGTGAAAGGCAAACGGGCTCTTATCGTGGATGATATGTGTGATACTGCCGGGACTCTGGTGGCCGGTGCCCGAAGGCTGAAAGATCTGGGTGCCCTGGATATCTATGCCATGTTCACCCATCCGGTTTTATCAGGAGAAGCCATTGAACGAATTAAGGATTCACCCATCAACCAGGTGATCACCACGGATACCATCTACCTTCCCGAAGAGAAACGGATCCCCAAAATAGAAGTGGTCTCCGTGGCGGATATTTTTGCCGAGGCCATTCAGAGAACGAATAATGAAGATTCCATCAGCGTTCTCTTCAGATAAAAATCAACGGATAACAGGAGATAAAATAACATGACAGAAGCAGTAAAACTGAATGTTTCAAAGAGGGAAGAACGTGGAAAAGAGAAGATGAAAAAGCTCCGGGCCACCGGACGGATCCCCGCGATCTACTACACCCATTCGGAAAAACCCATTCCGTTAAGTGTGGATTTGCTGGAATTGCATAAAGTGCTGAAAACCGGCGAACGGCTTATCGATCTTTACATGGATGATGTGAAAAAGCCTAAAAAAGCCATTTTTAAGGAATTGCAATACCACCCGGTAACGGACGAGATTGTCCATATCGATTTTCAGGGTGTGAGCCTTCAGGAAATGATTGAAGTGGAAGTCCGCATTAATTTCCTGGGAACACCTCCCGGACTCAAAGAGGGTGGTGTGGTGGATACCCACCTGTATGAACTGCTGGTCCGCTGTAAAGCCGGTGAAATTCCCCACGAGCTGGACGTGGATATCAGTGGTCTTCACATGAATGAAAGCCTCCATGTAGGTGATCTGACATTTGAGGGGATTGATATTTTAACCCCTGCCGATGCCCTGATTGTTGCCGTTACACCTCCTTCCAAGACTTCGCTGGCTGAAGAAGCTGAAGAGGGGTCGGGAGGTGAAGAAGGCGAAGAGACTGAAGAAGGTGAAGAAATCGAAGGATCTAATGAGGAATAAAACGGAGTCATGAAGGTGATTGTAGGACTGGGAAATCCCGGAAAAAAATATGCACAAACCCGCCACAATCTGGGGTTTATGGTTCTGGATGAGCTGGCAGACCGTTACGGTTTGACATTCAAATCCGGCCGGGGTGCCTACCTGGAATCCCGTATGTCCGACGGATCCCTACTGGTGAAACCCATGACTTTTATGAACCTGAGTGGCCAGGCCCTGGCGGATGTATCCAGACGCTATCCCCTGAATCCAGGGGAAACCCTTCTCATTCATGATGATCTGGATGTGGATTTCGGGCGGCTGAAAATCCGTCCGACCGGCTCTGCCGGTGGGCATAACGGACTCAAATCCGTCTTCAGTGTCCTGGGGACTCAGGATATTCCACGGATTAAAATCGGCATCAATACTCCGGAACGCCTGCGGACCGATGCCGAGGTTTATGTCCTCAGACCTTTTTTGCCCGAAGAACGGGATACGGTGAAAGAGATGGTCCAAAAAGCCGCCGATGCGGTAGAACTCTTTTTAAAAGAGGATCTGCACATCGTTATGAACCGTTACAATCGTTCGGAGAAGGAAAAAGATCCCGAATCTGTTTCAGATGATGGAACAAAGGAGGTGACAACGTGACTCACTGGATTCTTATCATGGTCCCTGCTGTGGGTGCCCTGGCCCTGATCTATGCCCTGATTCGTTCCGGATGGATTACCAGACAGGATCCCGGTGAAAAGGAGATGGTGGAAATTTCCCAGCATATCCGCGAAGGTGCTATGGCTTTTCTTGTCCGGGAATACCGAGTATTGAGCCTCTTTGTCGTGGTTGTGGCTATTTTGCTGATTCTGAGCAACTCCGGAATTTTACGGCTTGTTGCCCTTTCGTTCATTACGGGTGCCCTGGCCAGTGCCCTGGCCGGATTTATTGGCATGCGGGTGGCAACCGCCGCCAATGTCCGCACTACCCAGGCAGCCAAAACAAGCCTGGCAAAAGCCCTGGTTATTGCCTTTTCCGGCGGATCCGTGATGGGACTCAGCGTAGTTGGCCTGGGGCTTCTGGGACTGGGTTCTCTTTTTTGGGCTTATGTCCGATATCTGGGCAGTGATCCCGTAACTATTCAACAGACAGTATTGCCCATCCTGAGCGGCTTCAGTCTCGGGGCCAGTTCCATTGCTCTCTTTGCCCGTGTAGCTGGCGGCATCTATACGAAAGCTGCCGATGTAGGGGCGGACCTTGTGGGAAAGGTGGAAGCCGGTATCCCTGAGGATGATCCCCGAAATCCGGCGGTGATTGCCGATAATGTGGGCGACAACGTGGGTGATGTGGCCGGTATGGGAGCCGATTTGTTTGAATCTTACGTGGGATCCATCATCGGTGCTATGGTGTTGGGAGCTACCGTCTCTGTAGGCGGCGGGTTTTCCGGCGGTTTTGTTATGCTGCCCCTGGTTCTGTCCGCCGTGGGGATTCTTGTCTCTCTGGTGGCTGTGTTTCTGGTTCGGGAGAATGAAAAAATAAAACCCCAAACGGCCCTCAATATCAGTGAATACGGGGCTGCTATCCTCATGATTGTCCTTTCCTGGTTTACTATTACCCGGGTTTTACCCTCCGGGACCTTTGATTCGGGGCGCATGGCAGGGTTGTCTGCCTCCGGTGTTTTTATTGCCACCCTGTTTGGGATTTTGGCAGGAACACTCATCGGACTCATTACAGAATATTTTACGGCAGAAAGCAAATCCCCTGCAAGACGCGTGGCCAATGCAGCATCTTCCGGGTCTGCAACCAATATTATTTCCGGTCTGAGCATGGGGATGAGAAGCACAGTTTTGCCGATTATTGTGCTTGCTGGGACTATCATGGCTGCTTATCACTTTGCCGGTCTCTACGGCATTGCTGTTGCAGCCCTGGGGATGCTGACAACTATTGGTGTCCAACTTTCGGTGGATGCGTTCGGCCCCATTGCTGATAATGCCGGTGGAATCGCCGAAATGGCCGGACTGAAGAAATCTGTTCGTAAGCGGACCGATGCCCTGGATGCGGTGGGAAATACCACAGCTGCTATTGGCAAAGGTTTTGCCGTGGGTTCGGCAGCTTTAACGGCTCTGGCTCTCTTTAATGCCTATAAAACGACGGCACACATTGATCAGATTGATTTGACAGAACCCCGGATTATGGCAGGACTCCTTATTGGCGGCATGCTGCCCTTTCTTTTTACCTCCCTGGCCATGCAGGCTGTAGGCGATGCGGCTTTTTCCATGATTACAGAAGTGCGGCGGCAGTTCCGGGAAATCAAGGGACTTATGGCCGGTGAAGCCAAAGCCGATTTTAAGCGCTGTGTGGATATTTCCACGAAGGCGGCTATCCGCAAGATGGTTCTTCCCGGACTCCTGGCTGTGGGTGTGCCGGTGCTTGTGGGCTTTTACGACCCGAGTATGCTGGCCGGCGTATTGGCAGGGACTACTGTCACCGGTGTGCTGATGGCGATTTTTATGGCCAATGCCGGCGGTGTGTGGGATAACGCGAAAAAATATATTGAAAACGGACACTTGGGAGGAAAAGGAGGTGATGCCCATAAAGCTTCCGTGGTGGGAGATACCGTCGGCGATCCTTTTAAGGATACAGCCGGCCCATCCCTCAATATCCTTATTAAATTGATGTCCGTCGTCTCCCTTGTGATTGCACCCATAATTACATAAGGGGGAGAAGAATTGCACCTCGATACAACCTCCTTACGGAGGTCTAAACGGTAACCATGCACCGGTATGAAAGGAAGGAAGGAAGATTGAATGGTTCACCACTTAAACACAATTCATCCCGTGAAACTTCCATCCGCTATCTGGCGGAGGGAGAAAATCATTCAATTCATCATTCATCATTTATCATTATAAAAAAAAGGAGCTACACTCTTGAGGTATTATGAAACACTCTTCATCGTGCATCCAAACTATGAACAGGAACGTCTGAATTCGGTGATTAAGATGGTGGAAGGCCATATTGCCGAAATTGGCGGTCATGTTCTGGCTGTGGATGACTGGGGGAAACGCAGACTGGCGTATCCCATTGAAAAACAGAAATCAGGAAATTACGTTCTGATTTATTTTGAAGCCGAACCTTCGGCTGTGGTTGAATTACAAACCTGGTTTGAACTTCAGGCACAGATCCTCGCTCAGTTGATTGTCCGCCTGGATGAAAAACCGGCCGGTGTTCCGTCCCATCACGAAGATGATGACGATGAAGACCAAGCCGAGATGACCGATGAATCCTCTGCAGATGATGAATCCGATGAGGATTATGTTGAGGACGAAGACGAGGATGAGGAAGAAGAAAAGGAAGACGATTCGGAAGAAACGTCTGAAGAAGCTGTAAAAGAAACGGTTTAACCCGTTTTAGATAGCAAAGGAGTAAAGTGAAATGGCTTTCATTTCAAGAAAAAAAGTCTGCAAATTCTGTGAAAACAAGAAATACAGCATTGACTATAAGGACTATAAAACACTTCGCCGTTTTATCACAGAGCAGGGGAAAATTATTCCCCGGCGAGTGACGGGGACCTGTGCAAAACATCAGCGTGAACTCGTGACGGCAATCAAACGGGCCCGGAATATTGCCCTCCTGCCCTATTCTTATGACGTAACACAAAACTGAGGGAGATTTCCGTTATGAAAATCATACTGAAAGAAAATGTGGAGAATGTAGGGGTCGTCGGGGATATTATAACCGTAAAAGACGGATATGCCCGGAACTTTCTCATTCCCAAAGGACTGGCGATGGAAGCAACCCGTTCCAATATCAAAAGGGCTGAAGAGCTGAAAAAAATTGAGGAACGGAAAAAGACTGCTGCCGTGGATAAGGCCCGCCGTCTGGCTGAAAAGTTGAAAAATATCTCACTGACCACATCCGTCACCGCCGGTGATGATGACAAGATTTTCGGTTCCGTAACCTCTCAGACAGTGGCCGACCTTCTGGCTGAAAAAGGCTACGACGTGGATAAACGGCATATCATCCTCAATGAACCCATCAAAGCCCTGGGTGTGTACGATATTCCCATTAAACTCCACAGCGATGTGACTGCCGAAGTCAAACTCTGGGTTGTGAAAGAATAATCCGATTTTGACCGCCTTCGGGCACAGGCTTTTTCAAAACATAAAGGGTGCTGTCCGTTTTGGCAGGACCTTTTTTGTTGAGGATATTTTTTAACAGGAATAACTTTGTCCATGACCATACCTATCTGTGAAATCGCCTTTCCGGTGGATGTGATGCAAACTTTCACATACCGGATTCCGGACCGGTTCAAAAAACACCTGAAGCCCGGATGCCGGGTCATTGCTCCCTTCGGAAGACGGCATCAATCCGGATATTGTATCCGTGTGTCTGAATCGGATGAGGCCCAATTACCAAAAGGACTCAAATCCCTGTCAGAAATCCGGGATGAAAAACCTCTCTTTACTCCGGAACAGATGCAGCTTTTTCACTGGATGGCCTTTTATTACATGGCTGCACCCGGACTGGTCCTGAAGGCAGCCCATCCCTCTGAAGCCGGTTTTAAAAAGGAAATACGCTATTTCCCCGCCCCGGATATGGCGGATCATCCGGAAATTCAAAGATTGAATATCCCACCGGATGGCTTACCCGAGTCTATCCTGAATACTATACCACCGGACACCGTGAAACTGATTCAATCTCTTATAAAGCAACGGATACTGATTGCAGATAATGTCTTTTCCGTGGAACGTGCTACCCGGACGGTGAAAGCGGTCCGCCTTACAGATGCCTATGTCCAGGGAGAACACCCTTCCCACGTGAAAATCCTGGCAGCCCTGAAAAGCAGGGCCATTCCCGAAGCCACCCTCTCCGACCTGATGCGGGAAACGGGTGTAAGCCGCTCTGTTTTCCACACCCTTGAAAAAAAGGGGGTCCTGGAAAGCTTTGATCAGGAAATTCCCTCCGATCCCTTTTCCGGTGCCTATGTCACCAAGAACCGGGAGATTGTCCTTACAAATGAACAGATTCAGGTTATTGAAGAGATCACGGCGCATTTTGACCGCTTTTATCCCGTCTTGCTCCATGGTGTAACAGGCAGTGGTAAAACAGAAGTTTATATTCATCTGGCCAATGAAGCTCTGAAGCGGGGAAAGCAGGCGTTGATCCTGGTCCCGGAAATTGCCATTACTCCCCATGTGGCAGGCCGGTTCCGGAGTGTTTTCGGCAAAAAGGTAGCTATCTGGCACAGCCGGATGAGTGCAGGTGAACGGATCTGGACCTGGCAGAGTATCCGGCGGGGAGATATCCAAGTGGTGGTGGGTGCCCGCAGTGCCCTTTTTTCCCCCTTCCCATCTCCCGGTCTGATTGTGGTGGACGAAGAACACGATGCTTCCTTCAAACAACAGGAACAGAGTCCGGGTTATCATGGAAGAGATGCAGCTATTTATTACGCTCGCCTCCTTAAGATTCCTGTCATCCTGGGATCTGCCACTCCATCCGTGGAAAGCTGGTACCTGGCACAGACCGGAAAATATCACCTTCTCACCCTGAAAGAACGCTTCGGCAGTGCGGGATATCCACAAGTGGATGTCATAGACCTGCGCACTAAAAATCCCGGTGAAACCCTTTTTACCCGGGAAATGCTGGAAGCGCTTCGGGAGTGTGTGAAACGGGGTGAACAGGCTATTGTGCTCCATAACCGCCGGGGATTTCATACTTTTGTCCGTTGTGAATATTGCGGGCAAGTGGTAGAGTGCCCCCACTGTTCGGTTTCCATGACCTGGCATAAACCCTGGCAAAAGTTGGTGTGTCATTATTGTGACCATCAGGAACCTCTCCCGGCTGTGTGTCCATCCTGCAGTGATACCTCCCTCCGGGTCGCAGGAAGCGGAACCCAGCGGATTGAGGATGAATTGGTTAAACGCATTAAAGATGCCCGGGTAATCCGCATGGATCTGGATTCCACCCGGGGACGGCACGCCCATGTGAAAATTCTCAATACCTTTGAAAACAAAAATTTTGATATCCTGTTGGGGACCCAGATGGTTTCAAAGGGACTCGATTTCAGCAATGTGACTCTGGTGTGCATTGTGAATGCCGATACGGGACTGGGGATTCCCGATTTCCGAAGTGCCGAGCGGGTGTGGCAGCTGGTAGCCCAGGTTTCGGGCCGGAGCGGCCGGGGAACCCTGCCGGGACGGGTGATTATCCAGAGTTGGCAGCCGGAACATCCTGCCGTGAATCTGGCAGCCCGGCTGGATGTCCGTGCTTTTTATCAACAGGAACTGAAACGACGTAAACTCCTCCTCTATCCCCCTTTCAGCCGGCTTATTCTGATCCGGGTGACAGGAAAAGACCGTGAGCGGGTTGTCAGTGCCGTAAAACAACTGGCAAATATCTGCAAACAGCATATGCCGCCTGAACAGGTTCTGGGTCCTTCTTCCGCTCCCGTCGAAAAGGTGAAGGAATTGTACCGCTGGCAAATCCTCCTGAAATTCAAACGGAATGAAGATGAAAACATGAACCGGATCAAAACCATTCTGATCCGCATCCTTCAGGACCGGCGGAACCGCATGCCCGGACTGAAAATCACCTTGAATGCCGACCCTGTGAGTATGAACTGATGAGGTGTGTTTATTCCAAATGGGTGGTGTGGCCGGTGCTGATTATCCTGCCGGCCCTGCTTTTGGCGGATATCCTCCCGGAAAAGGATTTTACTATTCAATATGAGCCCAAAGACCGGAAAACGGCAGAGTTTATTGCTGAACGGGCTGGTATTTTCCGCCTGGAAATCCGGAACAAGCTGGGACTCGACATGATGCCCTTCCAAATCATCCTCACGGCCAGTGAAAAGGATTTCAAAGAAGCTTCCGGAAAAGATTTTCCCCATTGGGGTGTGGCTGCCGCCCAGTACCGGGGACGGAAAATTCTTCTGAAGAGTCCCCGCTACAGCCGACAGAGCTTTCCTGAACTGTCTGCAACCCTGCACCATGAAATGATCCACCTGGCCCTGGAACCCATTGACCGCTTGACCTATCTGCCCCGGTGGTTTAACGAAGGCCTGGCGCAGCATGAAGCGGAACAGTTTGATTTGCGCCAAAAGGTTTTACTGGGGCAGGCCGCCCTCTATGGTAAATTTGTGGATCTGCACAAGATTGACGATGTGCTGAAATTTGAACAAAACCGGGCTAATCTGGCCTATGCCCAAAGTGTATCCGCCGTCCGCTATCTGATTTCGGAACATGGCTACGAAAGCATCGGGGAACTGTTGATTCTTTTACAGGAAGGGGTAGACTGGAGCCGGGCTTTTGAGATTGTTTACGGGTATGAACCCCGATATTACAGTACAAATTGGGAACTCTGGGCAATAAAACGGTATAAAGCGTATGCCCTGGTGGATTTGCACACCCTTATATGGGGGATTCTGCCGGTGCTCCTGCTATTGGCCTGGCTTCAGATGCGGAGGCGCAATGCCCGGATTCACCATACCTGGCAGACGGAAGAAATTTTGAAAAATCCGGACTTACCTCCCCATGACGATAAAAAGGATGTAAATTCCCATGATGCGTAAGACACTGATTTTCATATTGCTTCTGGGAGGATTGGGATCGTTTCTGCCGGCTCAGGTGATGCCTGAAGCGGATATTCTTGCCTCTCCGGAATACTGGGGTATTGCCCGCTCCGGTGGTGCCTTAAAAGATCTGCCGGATCAGGTCTGGATTAATCCCTCCCTGATTCCCGAAGCGTTTTTATACTCCCTGTCCGCGAACCTGGCCCTGATGCCGGCGGATATCCGGGTTTCCCAACTGACCGGCCGGTATAAGGTTCAAAAGCATGTTCTCACCGGTGGTATTAACCACGAAAATTATGGCGATTTTGAACGGCTGGATCCGGAAGGTTACAGCGACGGTGATTTCAGTGCCGGACGGACCCAGTTTTTCAGTGCCTGGAGTTATCGCCTTTCATCAAAACTCCAGGCGGGGGCTTCTTTTCGCTACGTGACGGAAGATATTGCTGCCAGCCGGGAACATTTCAGAGTATTTACCTATGGGCTAACCATTATTCCCGTGGCAGATAAAACCCGGATGAGTGTGGCCTATACAGATTATCCGGAACCGATGGAGGATGAAATCCGTGCTTCCCTGAGTCATCCCCTGCTTTATCTGCCCCTTATTATGAATCTGGATTACCGCTACAGGGGGGAACATGACATTGAAAACCTGACCATGGGAGGATATTTTCAAAGCGGATTATCCCTGGAATTTCTTGCCGGACTCGATTTCCGCCGGAGAGGATTGCAAAGCAACAGCCTGGGACGGGATTACATTGCCGGACTGGCTTTGGGAGGACGATACCGCTATGACAAAGTTACCCTGCAACTCTCTTTTTTTAGTTATGGAGGATTGGGAACGGTCAGCACATTTGGAGTGAATTATTATCATGGATCGTAAAGGATGCCTTGTCACTTTCGAAGGATTGGATGGTTGCGGTAAAAGCACCCAGGTCCGGCATACCGCCCAGATGTTCCGGGATCAAGGCTTTGAGGTGCTGCAAATCCGGGATCCCGGCTCGACGGCAGTCGGGGAAGCAGCCCGGGAAATCCTCCTGAATCCCCGCTATGCCGAAATGGATACCACAACGGAAATTCTCCTCTTTGCCGTAGCAAGAAGCCAGTTGGTGGTTGAAGTGATCCGTCCGGCTCTGGATGCTGGGAAGATTGTCCTCTCTGACCGTTTTTACGATTCTACCACTGCCTATCAGGGCTATGGCCGGCAGCTGAATCTGGACATGGTACATCGCATCAATGCCATCGGCGCCCATGATCTGGTTCCCGACCTGACCTTTATCTTTGATATATCCCCTGAAACATCCGCCGAACGCATGGCTTCCAGCGGAAAATCACCGGACCGGATGGAAAATGAAAAGCTGGCCTTCCACCAGAGAGTCCGCCGGGGTTTTCTGGAAATTGCCCGGCAAAACCCGGATCGCTGCCGGGTCTTGGACGGCCATGAAACCGAACAGGAAATCCGGGGAAAAATTTATAAAGAACTCCTAAAAAGACACTATATCTGATCTTTTTTCCAGTATAAAAAATCGACTTATTTAAGATGAATCATTTTAAGTGTGGACGTGTGTCCACACCGGGTCTGGATTTTCCCAATGTAAAGACCTGTGCCCACATTGTGTCCCTGTTCATCCCGACCGTCCCAAACCAACTGGTGATAACCGGCAGGATAGGCAAAGGGGCCCATACGCCGAATCCGGGCGCCGCGAAGATTGAAAATAGTCAGGGTAACCTCATCGGCATCCGGCAAAGCCAGTGGAATGGTGGTCATGGGATTGAAGGGATTGGGATAGTTGGGACCTGCACTGAATATGACAGGCAAAAGATCTTCCGGATCCAGGGCGTTGAAGGCTGAACTGTCCATGGTGAAATGGCGGATCCCCGATGAGCGGCTTGTATCCCGGCCGTCTGTAACCCGGACCTGCCAGGTGATGGACAGATCGGGGGCAAATCCCAGGTCAGCGGGAAAAACCCGCAGGAGTGTGTCCTGTGTGATCAGCAGGGTATCCATGAGATGAAGTCCGTCGTACTGGCTCATTCCCAGCAGATAGCTGAGGGTGTCCGGATCGGGATCCGTGGACGCACTCCATCTGAGAATCACTGAGCTGCTGTCCCGGTTAATATAATAATCCGGTGGATCCAAAAGGGTCACGGCAGAAGGAGGATTATTTCCCGTAATCGTCAGGATAATCATGCCTTCGTCGGTATATTTTCCGTCCGATACGGTGTAAAAAAGAGTATCGGAAACTCCGGAATAAGCCGGAGCGGTATAGATGATTTTTTTACCGGTGGAATCAGATGTGTAGCTTCCGTGCAGGGTGTTGATGTAAACGGATCCAAGGGTCAGGCTGTCTCCGTCCGGATCCCATGCTGTTTCAAGGGGATCTACAACGATAGTGTCATTTATGGGAACTTCGTAGGTGTCAATCCAGGCATAAGGTGCGTAGTCGATGTGAGGATTGAAAAAAGGCAGCAGGCGGATCAGATTCCACAGCAGGTGATGACGGTCCGCCGGGCGGTTCAGGGAGGCGAAATGAAAGGACATGTAGGTAAGGGTATCAGGTACCAGAAGCAGTGAACTGTAAGCATCCCGTTCGCTCCAGGATCCTAAAGAAACCACACCGGGTGCCGCTTCCACCACATCTTGGTCGCCATAAACACTATAGGTATGTTCCAATTCACCGGGGAGCGGATAAAAATTTTGCATCATATCCCGGCCTTCCGGTGTAATGGTTACAGCTCCGCCTTTATCAAAAATCCAGTTGCTGATATGAAGCACATCCCTGCCGAAATCATCCTCGTAATGTTTATACGCCAGTTCACCCCCTTCAATCAGTAAGGGTCCGCCCCAGTCCAGATACTTTTTCAAAGCAGTTTGGATGGTGCTTGTTACAGGTTGTTGATCGGCACCCCGTGAATAGATGACGCCGTTGTAGGTGGAGAGGAGTGAGGGGTTGATATCCGTGCTGTTTTTCACTGAGACAGATAGTCCCGCATCCCGGAGAATATCGGCCATGAGAAAAGCGGAATTCCTGGATGTTTCATCCAAAAGGGGTATGGTCTGGTGTTTATCTTTGTACCGTTTGGGCGAATCGTCGTTGATGACCAGGTATCCGCTTCGGAGAGACATGGGGAAATCGGTGTATGGCGCTTCATTTGTGTTGAACTCCTGTCGGATTGGCACATAGCCCGGCAGGGTCAGAAGCAGGGTATAGTTGTAATCAGGAAGCAAAACCTGCAGGTTGGAATCGGGTGCACTGGTGCAGACCCCTTCAGCGTAAAGGGAGTCGCTGTTGCCGATATACAGGCGGTACTGCGCCTCGAGGGGTTTTCCGTAAATAATATCGTAAACCCGGGCAATCCAGAGCCGGCGTGGACTCTCTTTCAGCTCCAGGGTGAGGGAATCGTCCGGCCACCGGGGAATGAAGAGGGTGTCGGTTTTTTCATATCCAAATGCCCGGATGTGAAGATCCAAAGGCTCCATATACAGGGGATTGGCGGATCGAAAAGCGCCGGAATCGTCTGTAAAAAAGGTGTAAGTGCGGTAATTGTTGCCCTCAAGCCGGATTTCGGCTCCCGGGACAGGCACCCCGGTTGTATCGGTCACGGATCCGGAAAGGTTTGTGAAAAGGGATACCAGAGGGAATGTTCGGTGGTAGGTATTATATCCCGGTGCCGTGATGGCGGCAAACAGGGGCTT
This sequence comes from Fidelibacterota bacterium 46_43, assembly GCA_001509335.1. GTDB lineage: Bacteria > Fidelibacterota > Fidelibacteria > Fidelibacterales > Fidelibacteraceae > Fidelibacter. Next base: position 4,999 of record LGGY01000137.1, on the reverse strand, counting down.
GGGGACATTTGTTTCCACTGAGAGGGTGTCGTTTCCTCCCGAAAAAGAGAGGCCGTCCTGCGTATACCATACCTGGACAGCTGTATCCGCCGCCCATCCTGTCAGGGTGAAGGGAATCCTCAGAAGGAGGGAATCCTTTACGCCATATTGGGAGGATAAATGAAGTTCTGCTGCGGTAAAATCCTGTCCGCCGGTGATGATGAGTGTATCCCGCCGAAGGGGATAATAAGCTGCCGGATCCCGGGCAAACAGGGTGAGAGTAGGTCCGTAAGGGACGGTGAGGAATAACCTGGCGTGTCCGTTTACATCGGTCAATACTGTATCCGATGCATACCCCGGGGACAAAGCAAAAATTTCCATATTTTTCAGTGGATTGTTTTCCGGATCCTGAATCGTGACGGTCAGGGTATCAGCCGTTAGGATGGCCAGGGTATCTTTGTCTGCGATCAATTGGGATGGTTCAATCACTGTGATGATTTTTTCATAGGGGATGAAACCCGGTGCAGTGACTGTCAGCCGGAGATCCTCCAGACTGTTCAGGGGAGGAAAGGTGAGGGTTGCGAGCCCCCAGTCGTCGGTATAGGCAGCAGCGATGAGGGAATCCCCCCGGGAAAGGGCTGCCAGAGCATAGGGAATGCCGTTCACATCCACGGAGAAATCCACTGCGCTCCAGGCGATGTGGTTTTCACTAAAGACGGCAAGGGGTTCGGATTCACCGAAGCGGAGAGTCATGGACGGATCACCGAACAGTTCATAGACTTCCCAATAGTACCGTGATAAAGATGACCCGGCTTGCAGAACAGCCAAATTTCCGGCATAAATAAGAGCTGAAGGATTATCCAGATCCGTCCGGGTAAAAGGAATATCAAACATCCCTGTGCCGGTCTCTTCCGGTGTGGGGGTTCGCCCGTCCGCCCCGATGGTGTAGAGTCCTACCGCCCACCAGAGATCTGCATCCCAATAGGAATCATTTGTCGCCCCGATCACTGCCGATGCCCCTTTGTTTTCCATGCGGGCCAGGGTTTCGCTGAAACTGTTGTCGATGGCAAAATTGGATGTCTGGCAGCCGTTGGTGATCACCAGAGGGGCGGCATTGTAGGACTGAATATTTGCCAGTTCGATGGTGCTGACCGCCGGATCCTGCCAGGATGTGGCAGAGCCGTGACCGGTGTAGTAAATCAGGCTGTGGCCTGTATTAAGCCGGTTTCGGACTGCTGTGGTAAATTCTCCTGCCTGGCTGGACAGAAAGCTGTACGTGTTAAAACCCGTCATCGTGTTCAGGTAGTGGTCGCGGGCATAATTTACCGCCGGATAGCCGTACTTTTTGGCATTATTGGCATCCCATCCGGCGATAAGCATCACATTGTTCAGATGAGAAGGATCGTTATACGTATATTTTTCCACCCACAGGATTTTATTCAGATGGTGCGTGAGCTCAGTGACCGACCGGATGGCCAGGCGTCCTGTATACATGTCCGGCAGATAATCGCCTTCGGTGACGGTTACATAAGGGAGATCGGTAAAATGATTATCATTTTTACCCATGAAAACGGGGATATGTTCTTCATCGCCAACCAATAGCAAAAAGGAGGGGGATGTGTGTCCCGGCGGCGGATTCAGGTACCGGTCGTGGATGGCATCCCGTATTGTGGCTGTATCCGGATTTCCCAGGCTTTCCAGGATCAGAACATCCACCTGAAAGCCACGGCGGGTTTTCCAGGTGATGAACTCCTCCAGGGCTGGTTCAAACTGAGAGGGCGTGACAATAAGGTATCCTGGTGGGGATTGAATGAGGGAGGGTGGTTCGTCGGAGGTGCTGAGAAGCGGCGCCGTGAGTTTGGAAAAGAGGGGAGAGGGTGCCGGGGTGTTCATCACTTTTCCGGGGGATTCGGTGAGGGTCAGGGAAAGGGACTTCCGCAGGTCCAGACGACCTGTTTGGGGATCATAATTGACAGGGTAGACATCCAGCCGGTAAATCCGTTCCTGCCGCAGGATACCCAGATCGGTCAGGGTAGCGGCCGGAAAACGGGTTTTCTGGTTATAAACCCGGATGTCGGGATTCTGGAAAATGGGTTTAACATCCGGCCGTTTGGGTAAAGAAGGCTGGACCGGCCAGACAGTGTTTGGCAGGGCATAACTGCTTAAGAGCAGAGATGTTTGGGATGAATCGTCCAGGGTCACACTCAGGGAGCGGTCCGCCGGGACCCGTATCAATCGGCGGATTACCGGGAGTTCGGGATGGCCCGGTTCCCGGGTGGTATACTGCCCCTCCATCCGGATTTGGGTATAACTGTCTCCCGCCGGTGAAACAACGGATTCCAGAATGAGTTGGGGAATATGTATCTCAAGGGTAAGCTGTCCTGCCACCGGCTTGCGGACCTGCACCGGTACCTGTCCTTCGGCCGGTGAAAGAACAAGCGGTGCCGGATAAAGTCCCGCCGTTGCCAGAAAAACCATCACAGCCGCCATTCCGGCTTTTTTTAAGTGGGATTTAATCATTCATCTAATTTCCGAAGTTTTTTTTGTCTATACAACAACTCATGCCCATGGATACGTGATGAGGAACACCTCGTACCTGCCCTGTATAGCCTTTGAACCAGGACTTCTTTTCCTTCATCAAAAAACGTAACTTCATCCTATGGAAGAAACCACATCCCCCATACGGCATTCCAGTTCCGCTCGAACCCGTTCTCCCGAACTGCTTCTCCCGGCAGGTGACCCGGAAAAACTTCGGGTTGCTCTGGCTTTCGGAGCCGATGCGGTGTATGCCGGGGTACCAAAGTATTCCCTGCGGACCCGGGAAATTGGATTTCGCCGGGAGAGCCTTGAGGAAGCTGTCACATATACTCATCGCCAGGGCAAAAAAATTTATCTGGCGATGAACATATACGCCCACAACCTGAAAGTAGATGGTTTTTTAAACGAGCTGGACCGTGTAGCGGCATGGGAACCGGACGGGCTGATCATGAGCGACCCGGGACTCATTGCCCTGGCCTTGAAGCGCCATCCTCACATTCCCATTCATCTGAGTACCCAGGCCAATACCACCAACTGGACTACTGTCCACTTCTGGCGGGATCTGGGAGTCCGGAGGATTATCCTTTCCCGTGAACTCCACCTGAATGAAATCGCAGAGATACACCAAAAAGTACCGGATATAGAGCTGGAAGCCTTTGTCCACGGTGCTATCTGCATTGCTTACTCCGGCCGCTGCCTGATATCCAACTACCTGAACCACCGGGATGCCAATCAGGGGACCTGCACCAACAGTTGTCGTTGGGAATACAAGCTGGCCTGGGAAAAAGGATCTATCCTGGAGGTGGAAAAATCCCAATCCCCCTATGAAACCACCATTCCGATCCCGGATGGGTTCACCCTTTCCGAACCGAAACACCATCACGAAAAAATGCCGATTTTTGAGGATACTTTCGGTACCTACCTTATGAATTCCCGTGACCTTTGTGCCATTGAACTCCTCCCGGATCTGGTAAAAGCCGGTGTTGTGAGTTTCAAGGTAGAAGGGCGGACCAAATCGGCATGGTATGCCGCCATGACTGCCAGAAGCTACCGGCGGGCTATTGACGATATGTCAGCAGGCCAACCTTTCAATCCGGATCATTTGAGAGACCTTCTCACGCTTAGTTCACGGACTTATACTACCGGTTTCTACACCCGGAATCCCCGGCAATACGGAGAAAATTTTGAGGATGGCTATTCCGCCGGTTTCCGATACCGGGTGACAGGCATCCTGAAATCGTATGACGAATCATCCTCCATGGGGACATTCGAAGTAAAAAACCGGATGAAAACCGAATCAGAGTTGGAGCTGATCACTCCCCGGGAAACGATTCCTTTTACACTCCGGGTCATGGAAAATCTCAAGGGAGAAAGTCTGGAGACAGCCCATGGAGGTGCGGAAAATGTCCGGATTCTCCTGCCTCAGGATCCCGGAGATTATGCTTTCCTCCGACAGAAAACAGAGTGAAGTTGTAACGAAGACTTCCTTAAAGTCATTAAACAAAAGAATTTTTGGAGATTCCCATGAAATATATTCAGCTTGGAAAAAGAGGTCCAAAGGTCTCGGTGATTGGTTTCGGAGCCTGGGCTATTGGAGGCACAAACTGGGGTAAAACCGACGATGAGGTGTCAAAAAAAGCTCTCCATACCGCATTTGATGAAGGTGTAACCCTGGTGGATACTGCCGATGTGTACGGATTCGGCCACTCGGAAGAACTGATAGCCGAAGTCCTGAAGGAACGGGGCGGCAAAAAGGATATTATTATTGCCACAAAAGCTGGCAATGATTTTTACCATGCCGTAGAGAATGACGACCAAGGCTATGGTCCCATTCGCCAGACTTATACCAAAGAGTACATTATCTCCGCTGCGGAAAAGAGCCTGAAACGCCTGAACGTGGAAGCTCTGGATATTCTCCAGCTTCACAGCGGGGATACGGATAATCTGAAAAAGGATGATCCCTGGTTGGCCCTGGAACAATTGAAAAAAGACGGTAAAATTCTCCATGCCGGATGGAGTGTCCAAAGTTTTCAGGAAACGAATCAGGCCTTTATTCTGGATGAACACAAGGACTTGATCGATGTGATTCAGGTCCGCTATAATTTGCTGGAGCGGGAGGCGGAGGAGGTTCTTTTCCCCAAAGCTCAGGAATACGGGACCGGTGTGATTGTCCGGATACCCCTGCTTTTCGGTTTTCTTACAGGGAAATTTACCAAAGAAACCCGTTTCGACAAGGAAGACCACCGGAGCATGAACCTGTCTCCGGAAAAACTGGAACGTTATTTGAAGGAACTGGACAAACTCCAGCCTTTGTACGAAAGATATCCCCAATACACCAAAGCCCAGATTGCCCTGAAATTCTGCATTTCCCATCCTGCCACCCATACCGTTATCCCCGGAGCCAAAACACCAAAGCAGGTGAAGGAAAATTGCGGGGCAGCTGATGTTGAAATAGAGAGTTTCGATTAGCGAGGTGCGTGGT